>NZ_JAIBFH010000058.1 GCF_019459675.1 Arenimonas sp. | reverse complement strand
GGGGCCAATGGCCCCCCCCCCCGCCCCGTCAGGCGGGTCCCGCCGGGGAAAGGCCGTTCACGCGGGCATGCTGTGCTGCATGCGATCTTGGCGGCCCGTTAGAGGTACCCGCCATGCCCCAGCTGCTGCGTTTGACCTACGCGAGCCGCGCCACCTTTCCACTGAACCGCTTCACCAGCGGTATCCAGAGTGAAGTGGCGCGCATCATGGTCCAGTCACGGCGAAACAACCCCCGGCAGCAGCTGGTCGGAGCGCTGTACTTCGGCGACGGCTGTTTCTTCCAGTGCCTGGAAGGACCCGAGGCGGCCGTGGAAGCCCTTTACCAGCGCCTCCACGGCGACCCCCGCCACACCGACCTGCGTGTCCTGGCCAGGGAGAACGTGTCGAGCACGCGGTTCTCGAACTGGGCCATGAAGCTGGTGCCCAATGCCGCCGAGGTGCAGGCCCTGATGGTGCGGCACGGGCGCACGACGTTCGATCCCTACAGCTTCGACGACTCCCTGCGGCAGGCCACGGTTGAGCTGCTGCTGCGCGGCGCCGACGCGGCCCTGCCGCCTGTCCCCGAAGAGCCTCGCCGGAGCCCGCCGATGCCCCCCGGGGTGAAATTGGCCATTGCCCTGGGCGCTGTCGGCGCCGTGCTGGGCGCGTTGTCACTGGCCCTGCACTTCCTTCCCTGAGGCACCACCAGGCGCGCCTCCCTCGTTTAGGAAGGCCAGCACCGGAATCACCGTTGCCTGAGGATCCTCCTGCTGCGGCACATGCCCCAGCTGCGGGAAAGTGACCAGCCGGCTGCCCGGGATATCGCCCAGGAAGCGCTCGGCGGCCGCGATGGGGATGAGCTGGTCCCGGCCACCCCACAGCAGCAGCACTGGCAGCCGTAGCCGCCGCACGCGCTGCGCGTAAGCTTCATCGGGCAGGTCGCCGAACCGGTTGCGCAGGGCGGCGCGGTTGCCGTCGCGCAGGGCCAGTTCGTAATAGCGGTCCACCAGCGCAGGAGTGACCTTCGTTGGGTCGCCGTAGACGCTGCGGACGCTGCCCTCGACCAGTGCCCGCGGCAGTACGTAGTCCATCAGCCGGTTCACACCTGGGAGCGACGCCACCACGAAGCCGATGGGCACCTTGCTGGCGCTGCGCGGATAAGCCAGTGCGTCCACCAGCACCAGTCGCTCGATGCGATCGGGCTGCGCCAGGGCAAGTTCCAGCGCAACCTGGCCGCCGAACGAGTTGCCTGCCACCACCGCCCGCCGCACGTCCAGCGCGTCGAGCAGATGCGACGCGAAGCGCGGATACGCGGCAATGCGGTGGTCACCGTCTGGAAACGGCCCAGTGAGTCCGAACCCGGGAAGGTCCACGCGGATCACGCGGCGCCCGGAAGCGACCAGCAGCGGCGTCCATCCATCCCAGGTGTGCAGGCTGTCGGAGGTGCCGTGCAGCAGCAGGATAGGCGTGGGATCGTCGCGCGGACCCTCGTCGCGCAAGTGCACCTGCATGCCGTCCAGAGGCAGGAACGTCGACGGCGGCGGCGCCCAGCGCGCCTTCAGTTGGTCCGCCGACCGGGACGGCGCCCAGAACGCCGCCACCAGCACGACCAACCCCAGGCCCAGTGCACAAGCGCCATACGCCAGCCACCGCAGCATGGACTTCCAGCGCGGACGGCGGGTCATTCGCGCTTGAGCAGTGACTTGAGGTTGGCGAAGGGGTTGCCGGTGGCAGGCGCCACCTTGTCCTCGGCGTCCAGCGCGCTCACGCCGGTGTGGTCGACGTAGCGCGAGTGTTCATTGTCGTGGCAGTACACGCACAGCAGCTCCCAGTTGCTGCCGTCGGCCGGATTGAAATCGTGGTCGTGGTTGCGATGGTGCACCGTGAGCTCGGTCAGGTTGGTGCGTGTGAACTCACGGGCGCAGCGGCCGCAGATCCAGGGGTACATCTTCAGCGCGCGCTCGCGATAACCGAGGTCGCGCTGGGCGGCATCGCGCCGGGACTGGGCGATGATGCGGTCCACTTCCTCGCGGGATTTTCCGGTAGACATGGGCGTAGCCAACCTCGGGATGGACCCCGGGTGGGTCCGTCAGGTCAGCAGCATGCCTCGCAGCATGTAGAAGGACAATGCCGCCAGCAGCGCCGACGCCGGCACCGTAATGATCCAGGTGGCGATGATGCGCAGCACAAGCGAGCGCTTCACCAGCTCCTTGCGGTGCTGCTTGCGCAGCAGCTTGCGGTCGGACTTCACCAGGTAGTCCGGGCCCTGGCGCCGTTTGAAATCGAGCTTGAGCTCGGCCAGCATCTGGCCACGCTGCTCGATGGTGGCCGCGCTGAAGCGCGCCATGAACTCGTCCAGCGCCGGCTGGTCGCCGTCGGGATGGTGCGACTTGATGTCCTCGACGATGCGGCTGTAGTTGGTCTTGAGGTATTCACGCAGGAAGCCGACGCCGAACACCGCGCCCACCGCCACGTGGGTGGTGCTGATCGGCAGCCCCAGCTGGCTGGCCAGGATCACCGTCAGCGTGGCGGCCATGGCGATGCAGTAGGCGCGCATCGGATCGAGCTCGGTGATCTCGCTGCCTACCGTGCGGATAACGCGCGGCCCGAACAGCGCCAGGCCCACCACGATGCCCAGCGCACCCAGCGCCATCACCCAGAACGGTATGGGCGCCTTCTCGGACACCACGGTGTTGGACACCACGTCGACGATGGCCGCCAGCGGCCCGATGGCGTTGGCGACGTCGTTGGAGCCATGCGCGAAGCTCAGCATCGCCGCCGCGAAGATCAGCGGCAGGCCGAACAGCCGGTTGATGCCCGCCTTGCTGTTCTCCAGTTCGCCGCTGCGTCGCGCTATGGTCGTCTTCGACCCGAAGTACACCACCACCGCCACGCCCAGCCCCGCAAGGACGGCCGCGCCGAAGCCCACCGGCACCAGCTTGTTGAGGCCCTTGAGCAGCAGGTAGGTGGCGAACGCCCAGGCCATCAGCGCCACCAGCGCCGGAACCCGCGAGTGCGCGGCAGCCACCATGTCCTGGCGGTAGGTGATGGTGCGCTTGATCAGGTACAGGAAGCCGGCGGCGATGCCGGCGCCCATCAGCGGCGACACCAGCCAGCTCAGGGCGATGCCCGTCATGACGTCCCAATTCACCACCGCCAGCCCGCTGGCGGCGATGCCGGCACCCATCACGCCGCCCACGATGGAGTGCGTGGTGGAAATCGGCGCGCCCACGGCGCTGGCAAGGTTGAGCCACAGGGCCGCCGCCAGCAGCGCCGCCATCATGGCCCAGACGAACGTCTGGCTGTCGGCAATCAGATCGGGGTTGATGATGCCGCTGCGGATGGTACCCACCACGTCGCCGCCGGCAATCACCGCGCCCGCCGCCTCGAAAATGGCCGCGAGCACCAGCGCCCCGCCCAGCGTCAGCACCTTCGAACCCACGGCCGGGCCGACATTGTTGGCCACGTCATTGGCACCGATGTTCATGGCCATGTAGGCGCCGAACACCGCCGCCACCACCAGCACCGGGCTGGACTGGCCGTCCCGGAACCAGACGACGTAAGCGATGGTGCCCAGGATGAACAGCAGTCCCAGCCCCAGCCTGGCCAACGTATCGAGCCAGCCGCCGGCGCTTGCGGCCTTGGCTTTGGCGGGTGTGACAGGAACGTCATGGCTCATGGCGGTGGAGCTCCGGGGCTGGCCTGCGCTGGGCGCGGAGGCGCCGACGATGCCTGGGTCGGGCATCCGGCATTTTACTGCTTCATGACCGTTTTAAGACAGCCCGGGGCCGCCCGGTGTGCCGCTACAGCAGGGCTTGCTATCCTCCGGCGTATGGTAGAAGCCAGCAACGACAGGGCAGCCGCGGCGCCGGGCCAACCGGAGCCGGCCGGCCACCTGCGCACCCTGCCGCGCCGCGCGTATCGCTTCCGGGTGCTAGGCATGGGGCTGGCTTCGCTGCCGGTCATGGCGGTGCTGCACGAGCTGGGCTCCGCCTGGCCCTACTGGGCCTGGATGGTGTTCCCCTGCTTCATCTGGCCGCACCTGGCCTATGCGCTGGCCCGCACCAGCGCCGATCCTTTCAAGGCTGAGCTGCGCAACTTCCTGTTCGATTCCGTGCTGGCCGGCAGCCTGGTGCCGCTGCTTCATTTCAACCTGCTGCCCTCGGCGCTGCTGGTATCGGTGTCCATCGCCGATAAAATCAATACCGGCGTGCGCTGGCTCTGGCTGCGTTCGCTGCCGGGCCTGTTCGGCGCCATGCTGGCCGTTGGGCTGATGACGGGCTTCGAGATCGCCTACCCCACCAGCACCCTCGTTTTGCTGGCGTGCCTTCCCATCATGGTGATCCACACCCTGGCGGTAAGCCAAAGCAGCTACCAGCTGGTGCGCAAGGTGCAAAAGCAGAACCTGCAGCTGGCCGAAATTGCCCGTCGCGACCCCCTGACCGGCCTGGCAAGCCGCAGCCATTGGCAGTCCGAAGCGGCCCGGTTGCTCAAGCGCCACCAGTCGCAAGGCCATGACGCCACCCTCGCGCTGCTGGACGTGGACCACTTCAAGAGCATCAACGATCGTTACGGCCACGCCGTGGGCGACGACGTGCTGGTAGCCATCGCCGGCATCATCCGCCACACCTTGCCCCAGCACAGCCACCCCGGGCGGTGGGGTGGCGATGAGTTCGCATTGGCCATGCCCCTGGGGCTGCGCGAAGCCGAGGCGGTCGCGGAGCGGCTGCGCACCACGGTGGAGGCGATCGAGTTCCCCCACCATCCCGGCCTGCGCTGTTCCATCAGCCTGGGCCTGGCCTTGCCGCCCGACACGGGCCTGGCGCTGCGCGAATGGATGGAAGCGGCGGATCGGGCGCTGTATCGCGCCAAGCACGCCGGCCGCAACCAAACCGTGGCACGCGATCCCGTGCAGCCGCCTACCGCCTGAACGGCGGTCCCGGGCCCTGCCCCATGCCTCGACTCGCTGTCGGGAGCACCTGTGAGCGCCAGCGCACCGACGCCGCACACCCCAACGCGCAACCTGTGGCCAGCCCGGGTGCAGACCTCTGGCGTGCGTCCAGGCAACACGGGACGCAGGCTCCTGCGCCGTGCTCCATCCACTTGAAGGAATACCCATGAATCGCACTGTGATGATGCTTTCCCTGCTTGCCACCCTTGGCCTGGCGGCCTGCGAGCCGCAGCCGACCGTTGTCACCGTTCCGGCCACCACCACCCCCGGCCCGGCCGGCCCGGCCGGCGCCACTGGCGCTACCGGCAGCACCGGCAGCACCGGCGAGCAGGGCAACACGGGCAACACCGGCTACACCGGCGCCACGGGCGCAACGGGTGAACAGGGCTACACGGGCGACACCGGCGCAACCGGTGAGCAGGGTGAGCAGGGCAACCAAGGCAACCAGGGCGAAGACGGCGACGAAACGCCGTAAGGGCT
>NZ_JAIBFH010000049.1 GCF_019459675.1 Arenimonas sp. | reverse complement strand
ATCTTGGGCATGCCGCTGCTGGTGGTGCTGGTGGCGCTGCTGGTGGCCTGGCGTCGCTGGCAGCGCCGCCGCGCGGCGGTGGCCTGAACCATGCGCGCGCGGACCCTGCTGCTGCTGGCGCTGGGCGTGCTGCTGGCCTCGGGCCTGGCCTGGTGGCTGGTCGAGCGCCAGGCGCAGGGCGACGCGGTGTCGGAAACGATCGCCTTGCCCGGGTTCGCCGGGCGCGTGGACGCCGTCGACCGCATCGAGGTGTTGGGCGCCGGCGCCAACCCGCTGGTGTCGATCGAAAAGCGCGACGGCCAATGGCTCATGCCCGATCGCGACGGCTGGCCGGCCAACCAGCGCGAAGTGGGCAGCGCCCTTTTCCGGCTGGGCCAGGTGCGTCGCATCGAAGCCAAGACCGCCGATCCGGGGCGCCATGCGCGCCTGGGCGTTGAAGACGTTTCCGCCGCCGATGCCAAGGGCACGCAGCTGGTGCTGTCGGGCGGCGCCGGCGAGCCCGTCCGGGTCACCGTGGGCAACAACCATCCCACGCTGGGCGGCAGCTATGTGCGCCTGGGCGACCAGGCGCAGGCCTGGCTCCTGGACGAGGACATCGCCCCGGCGCGCAGCGCACCCGACTGGCTCGACCGCCGCCTGCTGGACCTGCCGATGGCGCGGATTGACCTGATTCGCGTCACGCCCGCGAAGGGGCGGGCGTTCGTTCTGTCGCGCGTGGACGATCGCTTCAGCCTCGACGGCCTGTCGCCCAACGCGATGGCCGACCCCGACGCCGGCAACACCACGGCGCAGTTCACCCAACAGCTGCCGCTGGACGACGTGGCCAAGGACACCGGCGCCGCGGCAACCCAGACGGCGGTGTTCGAAACGCTGGACGGCCTGCGCATCACCGTGGCCGCCTGGCCGCAGGATGCAGGCACCTGGGCGCGGTTGGCCGTGGAGCTGGATGAAGACCGCGCGGCGGCGTGGTTCGCCAAGCCGCCGGCAGCGCCCGGCGTGGAACCGGACGGTGCCGCCGCCGACAGCGCTGGCGTCGACGCCGCCAAGGCCGCGCCGTCCGAACGCCGCCTGGCCGACCTGCGGACCCAGGTGGATGCGTGGCGGCAGTCATTCGCCGGTCGTCAGTTCCTGCTGCCCGCCGAGCAGGCGCAGGCGCTGATGCGCTCGCGTAACGACTACCTCGACGGCACCCGATGAGCCGCCTGCTGCGCGCACTGGCGGCATTCGGCGCGCTGGCCTGCGCGGTGTCGGTGGGCCTGGGCGCGTATGCGTCGCATGGCCTGGACGGCGATGCGGCGCGGCGGGTCGGATTGGCCGCGCTGTTCGGCTTCGGGCACGGTGTTGCGCTGCTGCTGCTGGCGCCCGCCGCCGGTGCCCGGCTGCGCACGGCCGCGCTGTGCGGCCTGGCGCTGGGCGTGCTGCTGTTCTCAGGCAGCCTGTTGGCCGCGGTGTTCCTGTCGGCGCCCACCGTGCTGGCCCCGACCGGCGGCATGCTGATGATGCTGGGCTGGCTGGCGCTGGCCGTCGACGCGCTTCGTCGCTGAGCCGTCAGCATGGCGCGCTACGTTCGCGGATTCGATCTGGAAATGGCCGCCGCCCACCTGGCCAGGCGCGACCGCAAGCTGGGCCGCTGGATCGAGCGCATCGGCCCGCTGGACGTGGCCGCGGCGTGGCGCAAACCCTTCGACACCACCGACTCGCTGGCGCGCGCCATCCTCTACCAGCAGCTGTCGGGCAAGGCCGCGGCCACCATCGTCGGGCGCGTGGAAGTGGCCATCGATGCGAAGAAGCTGCATGCCGACACCCTGTGCCGGGTGGACGACGCCGCGCTGCGCGCCTGCGGCGTGTCGGGCAACAAGACGCTGGCGCTGCGCGACCTGGCGGCCCGCGCCGCGGTCGGCGAAATTCCCTCGTCGCGCGAGATGGCCGGCCTGCATGACCTCGAGATCATCGAGCGGCTCACGGCCGTGCGCGGCATCGGCCGCTGGACGGTGGAGATGATGCTGATGTTCCACCTGGGCCGTCCCGACGTGCTGCCGGTGGACGACCTGGGCGTGCGCAAGGGCGCCCAGCTGCTGGACAAACTCGACGAGATGCCCAAGCCCAGGGCCTTGGCCGAGCGCGGCGAAAAGTGGGGGCCTTACCGGACGCTGGCGGGCCTGTACCTCTGGCGTATTGCCGACGGCGCGGCGCCGGCCAGGCCGGCCGTGAAGCGTTCGCAGGATTGACCGCAGCGGCTCAGGCCGCGCTATGCCAGCGCCAGTGCCAAGGTTCGTAGGTGATGCCGTGCGGGTTGTCGCGCGGGTAACTCATGGCGAAGCCGAATTCACCCGCACGGGCCTGTAGCCAGGCGAAGGCCGTCGTGGCCTCGAAGCTTTCTTCCGCCGGCGGTTCGCCCGGGGCACCGATGTCCAGGGCCACGCCGCCATGGTGTTCGCTGAAGCCGGGCGCGGCGTTCACCGTCAGTATTTCGTCCACCGACAGGCCGCGGGCCAGCTTGCGCTCGAAGATGCCCAGCTGGTAATCGTGGCTGCGGTAACCCGAGATAGCCTGCAGCGCGATGCCGTCGGCCAGCGCGGCCACGCGCATGCGGCGCCAGGCCTGCGCGGCCGGCGCCAGCAGCCACAGCACGCGGCGGTAGCGGTCGAGGCCGGCGAACTCCAGCCGGCAGGGCTCGGCGAACAGCGCCAGGCCGGTGCTCTCCCCGTAGCCTTCGTCCAGGCCCAGCAGCTGCAGGCGTTCTACCAGCCCGTCCAGCGGAAGATGCAGGGCCACGCCCGCGCGCTCGGAGGGAATTTCCAGCGCCGACAGCGCTTCGCCCAGCCCCGGCTCACGGCCCAGCCCGGGCACCAGCGCGTGCAGGCGGCCGCCGCCCAGGGCGGCCAGGAAGCGGCCATCGCGCTTACGACGGAACACCCAGTCGGCCCGCGCCATCGCGCGTGCATCTGCCGAGGCGCGGGCGCGCAGCAGGCGTGCCGGCCAGGCCTCCACGAGGGTGCTGTTGCTGAGGTGCCAGTCGAGGGCGCGCATGTTGCCAGCTTAGCGGCGCGAAGGGGGCGCCGGGAAGCGATCAGTCGCCGCCGCCATCACCGCCGCCGTCCTGGCCGCCACTGTCGGCGGCACCTTTGCGCGACCCGCCCGCGTCGTCGCCGCCCACCGACGTCGTGGAGCCATCCTGGCGAGACTTTGCTTTCGTGCTGGCCGAACCGCGCTTGAGGATCATCATCACGACGAAAAGCGAGATGAAGACGGCGAAAAGACTGATGGCTATGGCCATGGCGGCACTCTGTGCGGGGAATGCGACGGGAAGATGTCAGGCGGGCGGGCGCCGCAGGATGTCGAGCACGGCCTGCGGATGCTCCAGGCCCAGCAGCCATATCCGGCCGTCGGCGTGCGGCAGGGCCAGCACCTTGGCCGGGTCGGTGACCAGGCAGAAAGCCTTGCGCCGGTCGCGAAGCCGGAAATGGCCGGCCATGAGGCCGGGCATGCCCACGCCGTTGGTCTTGAGCAGGGGTTTGAGCTCGGTGTGCTCGCGCAGGTCCACCACGCGGGCCTGGTCGAGCGCGAAGTCCGACACGGGCGCGCTGCGGGTGTAGTAGGTCGCCTTGACCCGCAGATGCCTGCCGTCGAACGTGGCCTGCCGGCGCCACAGCGGCAGCACCAGGCCCAGCGTCAGCAGGGCCACCAGGCCCTGCACCGCCAGCATCACCACCGGCGACAGCGCGCCGCGGTCCACCTGCAGCACCGCGACGACGGCGATGATGATCGGCAGCACCGCGGCAAACAGCACCGCCAGCACGACGGGTGCCTTGCCGAGCGGTGAAAGGGCGAGTCGTCGTTCGCTGTTCATGACTGGGGTTCCTCATCGGAGTCGGGCGCGCGAAGACGGCCGCCTTTGCGCAGGGCGTCGCGCAGGACGTATTCGATCTGGGCGTTCACCGATCGCAGCTCATCGTCGGCCCAGCGCTGGATGGCCTCCAGCACGTCGGCGTTGATGCGCAGCGGGTAGGCTTTTTTCTCCGCCACCGGTCAGGCCCTGGCCGCCCGCAGAAGGGGCAACATTCCCAGCGTGGAAACCAGCACGACGGCGCCAACCGCATAGGGCACCATGGAAATCACTCGCGCCTCGGGCAGCACCATCACGCCGATTCCCAGCAGCAGCACCAGTGCATCCACGGCGATCAGGTAGGTTCCGAGCGCGACCCGCATGCGATCCGGATTCCCGGAATTGGCAAGCGACGCGGGACGCCACTTGCCCATCAGCAGCGCCAGGCCCAGCCCCAGGCCGGGCAAGGCGCTGAATACCGCGACCATGCCACCGATCAGCATCGTGTCCATGGCGGACTCAGTAGATCGAGCCGGCGTTGACGATCGGCTGCGTGCCGCGCTCGCCGCACAGCACCACCAGCAGGTTGCTGACCATCACCGCGCGGCGTTCCGGGTCCAGGTCCACGACCTTGCGGGCCGAGAGCTGCTCGAGCGCCATCTCCACCATGCTCACCGCGCCTTCGACGATGCGGGTGCGGGCGGCGATGATGGCCCCGGCCTGCTGGCGCTGCAGCATGGCCTGGGCGATTTCCGGGGCGTAGGCCAGGTGGCTGATGCGCGCTTCGGACACGTGCACGCCGGCCTGGGCCAGGCGCTCCTGGATTTCCTCGGTGAGGTGCTTGGCGATCTCGGCGGCGTGGCTGCGCAGGGCGATGGTGCCGTCCTCGTGCTGGTCGTAGGGATAGCTGGTGGCCATGGCGCGCAGGGCGGCCTCGGACTGGATGTGCACGAAGCTTTCGTAGTCGTCCACGTTGTAGACGGCCTCGGCCGAGTCCACCACCTGCCACACCACCACGGCGCCGATTTCGATCGGGCTGCCGTCCAGGTCGTTGACCTTGAGCTTGCCGCTTTCGAAGTTGCGCACGCGCAGGCTGATCTTCTTGGCCGAGTAGAAGGGGTTGTTCCAGCGCAGGCCCTGGTCCTTCACGGTGCCGATGTACTTGCCGAACAGGCTCTGCACCGCCGCCTGGTTGGGTTCGACCATGTAAAAGCCGGCGACGGCGAACAGCCAGGCCACGCCGAGCAGCAGCCCGGCGACGATGAGCCAGGCGGACTGGTCGCGGATGCCCATGACGAAGACGGAGACGATGCCGACACCGGCCAGCAGCAGGCCGATCAGGGTGGGAATGCCGGAGATGGAGCGCAAGGACTGTTCTTTCATGGTGGATCTCCCGAGTGGTAATCGGAAGATATCACAATGATATCAGTCTGCAATGGGCCGAACGTCAGGTGCGCCGGATGGGGCGGTGCAGCCGCTCAGTCGGCCGCCTTGGCCTTCATTTCAACCCGGTAGCGGAACAGGGGTGAAGGCAGCTGCTCGCTGGCGATGAACATTTCCTGCCCGTCGAGTGAAAACGCCAGCGCCTCGGCCTGGGGGATCCAGGGAAGGCTCAGGTGGGGCAGGCTGGCGGCCAGGGCCCGCTTCCAGCTTTCATCGCGGCCGCGCACCAGGAAATGGATCGACCGGTAGCTCAGCACCGCCAGCACGCGGCCGTTGGGGCTCAGGTCGGCGGCGGTGATCTGGGCGCGGTAGCGGCCGTACAGCGGGCTTCGCGCCAGGTCGCCCGCATCGGGCTGTTGGATGCCGGACAGGGTGCCCAGCTTCTCGGCGACCGCCTCGCTGCCGTCGTTCTTCAGCGGCACCCGGAACAGTTGGGCCGGCACGCGCTTCTTGGACACCAGCAGTATTTCGCCCCGCACCGGGTCCACGGCCGCCGCCTCGCAGTCGCGCGGGCCGTCGGGCCAGCGGAAGCGCACGGTCCAGGCCAGGGTGGCGGGCCCGGTGAGGTCGCTGGGTTCTTCGAAGACGTGCAGCGCCAGGTCCTGGCGGATGCCACCGTTGTCGCCGGTGTCGGAGACCAGCAGGTAGTTCCGGCCGTCGAGTTCGAACGACGCCAGGTCTTCCCAGTCGACGTTCTTCGCGCCCACCACGTCCACGCTGGCCTGGTGCCGCCCGCGGTCATCCATCAAGTGCAGCTGGGCGGTGTTGCCGCTGTCGTTGATGGCCCAGTAGCGCCCCGGGTGCGTGCGCGAAGCCGCCAGGCCGCTGATTTCGTCCATGGCCTCGTGGGTCACCAGGCCAGCGAGTTCCGGGCTGCCCCAGCGCGCGGCAAGGCTGGGGTCGGACAACAGCAGGGCGAGGGACAGCAGGATCCGTTGCATGGGCGAGGCTTCCTTGACGGCCCAGCATGCCAGAAACCTCGCGGCCGCAGAACCGCCGGGAGCGGCCGGGCGGACTGGCTACAATGGCCAACCCTCTTCCACGCCAGCGCCGCCAACGCCATGACCGACTCCCGCTCCATCACCCTGGGCACGCCCCTTTCGCCGCGGTCGCGCCGCGTGTTGCTGCTGGGTTCGGGGGAGTTGGGCAAGGAGGTGGCGATCGAGCTGCAGCGGCTGGGCGTGGAAGTGATCGCGGCCGACCGCTACGACAACGCCCCGGCCATGCAGGTGGCGCATCGCAGCCACACCTTGAACATGCTCGACCCCGCCGCCCTGCGCGACCTGGTCGCACACGAAAAGCCCGACCTGGTGGTGCCTGAAATCGAGGCCATCCACACCCAGACCCTGGTGGAGCTCGAGTCGGACCACGGCCTGCACGTGGTGCCCACCGCACGCGCCGCGCGCCTGACGATGGACCGCGAAGGCATCCGCCGACTCGCTGCCGAAACCCTGGAACTGCCGACCTCGCCGTACCGCTTCGTGGACACCCACGAGCAGTACCTGGCCGCCATCGCCACCATCGGCTTGCCCTGCGTGGTCAAGCCGGTGATGTCGTCGTCGGGCAAGGGCCAAAGCACGGTGCGCACGCCCGACCAGGTGGACGCGGCCTGGCAACATGCCCAGACCGGTGGCCGGGCCGGGCAGGGGCGCTGCATCGTCGAGGGCTTCGTGGCGTTCGACTACGAAATCACCCTGCTGACCGTGCGCCATCGCGACGGCACCAGCTACTGCGACCCGATTGGCCACCTGCAGGTGGACGGCGACTACCGCGAAAGCTGGATGCCGCAGCCGATGTCGGCGCTGGCACTGCAGCGTTCGCGCGACATCGCGCGCCGCATCACCGACGACCTGGGCGGCTGGGGCGTGTTCGGGGTGGAGCTGTTCGTGCGTGGCGACGACGTGTGGTTCAGTGAAGTCTCGCCGCGCCCGCACGACACCGGCCTGGTAACGTTGGTGTCGCAGGAGCTCAGCCAGTTCGCCCTGCACGCGCGCGCCATCCTGGGCTTGCCTATTCCCAACATCGCCACCCTCGGGCCTTCGGCATCGTGTGCGGTGTTGGCCACCGGGCACGGCGTGCCCGAATTCCATCACGTGGACGCGGCCCTCGTGGAGCCCGATACCGCGCTGCGGCTGTTCGGCAAGCCGCGCGTGGAAGGGCACCGGCGCGTGGCCGTGACCCTGGCGCGGGACGTTGACGTGGACAGCGCACGCGCCAAGGCGCGCCGCGCGGCGGCGGCGATGAAGGTTTCATTGGTTTGAGGCGGCGCGCCGCCCCGGCTCACTCCGGGGTGGCGAGGTCCACCCAGACCAGGCGGTGGTCGGTGGCGTCCAGCCATGCGGCGCCCGTTTCACCAGGACGCGGCCAGAACACGCCGCTTGCCTGCACCGGCAGGCCCACCGACGGCAGCACGTAGTCCACGCGGAAATTGCCGTTGCGCGGGCCGAAAGACGCGGTGTCGTGCGCTGGGCTGGATTTATGCGAGGCATTGCCCGGGCTCGTCGCGGCATCGGCTGCGGCGCCGTCGCTGCGCGGCGTGGCGTAGCGCACCACACGCGCGTGCTCCAGCAGCTGGTGGATGGTGCCGGGCAGGCTGCCGCCGTCGGCGGGGTCGGCGTTGTAGTCGCCCGCGATGACGAAGCGCGCATCCGCATCCAGCCCGCCGCAGCGGCCGGCGTCGTCGCAAAGCCACGGCTTGTCGCCGGGCGTGACGTACTCCGCCCAAAGCCTGATCTCGTCGTGGTTGCGCGCGGCATTGCGGCGCTCGGGGCCGTCGAACACCGGCGGCGTGGGATGCGCCGCCAGCAGATGGATGCGGCCCAGCGGCGTGTCGATCGGCACGTCCCAGTGCGACTTCGAACTCAGGCGCAGCTTCGACCAGACGTCGGCCGGATAAAACGCGCGGCCGTCGGGATGCCTGGGTTCGAGCGCGCGGGGCATCGTGCTCCAGCGCAGCAGGCGGAAAGTGCGAACGGCGTCGGCATCGATGGGGTGCCTGGACAGCACCAGCATGCCGTACTGCCCGGGATGCAGGCCGTAGCCCCAGGCGTCGTTGCCGTGGAAGCGGCCTTCGCCACCGATGCGCCCGTCCTGGTCCAGGTCCAGGCCGCTGGGCACGCCGGTGTTCACTTCGGCCAGGTAGCGGTAGGGGTAGGTGATGGCCTGTTCGCCCAACTGACCCACGCCGAGGTAGCGCTGCTGGAAGAGCGTCGCCGCCCGGCCCGCCGGGTCGTAGTCGAATTCGTTGAGAAGCAGCACGTCCGGGCGCAGGTGCTGGATGGTCGCGGCGATCCGGCGCGCGTCCTCGTCACCCTCGTCCAGGCGTGCGATCAGCCCGCCGTGCGTTTCGTCGTACAGCGACGTGTTGAAGGTGGCAAAGCGCAGGGGCATGGCGGCGGTCACCGGTGGGGCGCTGGCGGCGGGCCGGGCATCAGTGGCGCTTTGGCAGCCGGCCAGCCACAGGGCCAGGAAGGCCGCGGTAAGAAGGGGAATTCGCATGGACGCGATTGTGCCTCAAGCCCCCGGTCGCGTCAGTGCCCGGGCTCATGCCGGCATGGGCCGCCACTGCGTTCCATCCAGGAACTCCAGTGGGCGGTATTCGCGCTTGTAGGCCATCTTTGGGTGGGCGTCCAGCCAGAACCCCAGGTACACGTGCCGGCGCCCCTCGTCGCGCGCCCGCTGCACCTGCTGCAGGATGGCGAACCCGCCCAGGCTGCGATGGGCGTGCTCGGGGGCGAAGAAGGTGTACACCGCGGAAAGTGCATCGGGAACCGCGTCGGTGACCGCCACGGCCACCAGCTCGCCCTCCAGCCGGAATTCCATGAAGTCGGTCGGGCTCCATGCGCACGCCAGGAAGGCATCGAAGTTTTCGGGCCCGGGCTTGTCCATGCCGCCGCCCACGTGGCGGGTGTCGAGATAGCGACGGTACAGGGCGAAGTTTTCCGCCGTACGCACCGCCGGCGCCACGCCTACCTGCAGGTCGGCGTTGCGGGCCAGGCAGCGTCGCTGGCTGCGGCTGGCCCGGAAGGTTTCCACCGGGATGCGCACCGAGATGCAGTCGCGACAGCCGTTGCAGTACGGACGGTAGACATGGCCGCCCGAGCGCCGGAAGCCCATGGCCAGGGCGCGCGCGAAAACGGACGGCAGCTGCGGGTCGGTCGGGTCGACGATGAGGTCGCGCGCCAGCCGTTCGGGCCAATACCCGCAGGCATGCTCGACGGTCTGGAAAAGGCGGATGGCGTGTTGGCTTCCCACTGGGTCAGGCGCGGTGGACCTGGCCGAGGCGCTGGCCCACGCGGGTGAGGGTTTCGGTGGCGAAGCTGTCCAGCTGCACGGCGTCGCGGGGGAACAGCAGGACGACGGTGGAGCCGTAGTTGAATCGCGCCATCTCCGCGCAGCGGTCCAGGGTGATGCCCTGGCCGCGCCAGTCGCGGCGCACCGGGCGGTGCGCGTAGGGCGGAATTTCCTCGCCGTTCCATACCGATTCCACGCCCGACACCAGCAGCGCGCCGACCATCACCGAACACATCGGTCCGAACTCGGTTTCGAAGTGGCACACCAGGCGCTCGTTGCGCGCGAACAGCCGGGGAATGGCCTGCACGCCCCAGGGTGAGACGGTGAACAGGCGGCCCGGCACATGCAGGGTTTCCACCAGCGTGCCCGACCAGGGCATGTGCACCCGGTGGTAGTCGCGCGGGGACAGGTAGATGTTGGCGAACCAGCCGTCGGCATAGGGTGCCGCCATCGCCTCGTTGCCCAGCAGCTCGGCGGCGGTGAAGGACTGGCCCTTGGCCTGGAAGATGCGGCCGGCCTCGATGCGCCCGGCCTGGCTGATCTTGCCGTCGGCCGGCATCACCAGCGCCGAGGCATCGGGGTCCGCTGGGCGCACGCCGGGCTTGAGTGCGCGGGTGAAAAAAGCGTTGAAGTGCAGGTAGTTGGTCGGCACCGGGTCGGCCGCGTCGGCCATGTCCACGTTGAACTTGCGCACCACCAGCTGGATCAGCCAGTTCTTGAACCAGGGGGTTCGCGTGCGCGCCACGCCGTAGGCCAGCCGCGACAGCAGGCGGTGTGGCAGCAGGTACTGCAGCATCACCTTGGGGCTCATGGGGTGGCCTTCGACAGGGCAATCAGGTCCGCCGCGATGTCGGCGGGCACGAAGGGCGGGCGGACGATGCCGGCCTGGCGGCCGCGCGGGTCCAGCAGCACCAGGGCCGTGGAGTGGTCCATGGTGTAGTCGCCCGCCTCGGTGGGCACCTTCATGTAAACCATGCCCAGGCTGTTGGCGAAGGCCTGCAGCGCCGGTTCGGGCAGGGTGGCGGCGAGCGTGTCGGGGTTGAAGTAGGCCGCGTAGTCACCGGTTTTCGCCGGCGTGTCGCGCTCCGGGTCCACCGACACGAACAGCACCTGTGGCCGAAGGGCCGGGTCCAGGTCGAGCCAGAGTTTCTGCACCTGCGCCAGCTCCGACAGCGTGGTCGGGCAGATGTCGGGGCAGTGGGTGAATCCGAAGAACACGATCGTCCACCGGCCCTGGAGCTCTTTGGCCGACAGCGCCGTGCCATCGGACTGTTCGAGCGCGAAGTCGGGCACGGCGCGCAGCTGCGGGAACAGGCGCACGGTTTTCATGGTGGCCGGGTCCACGGCGGGACCTTCCACCGGCGCCGGCGCAGAGGCCGCGCGCTGTGGCCCGAACATGACCTGGGCGGCCCACAGGCCGAGCCCGGCCGCCAGTGCGGCCACGAGGATGAGCAGGGTGGTGCGGTTGAACACGGCGGTTCCGACGGCAGGGGCGGGAGGCAATTATAGCCGGCGCGCGGCTATACTCAGCGCATTGCAAGGGATTTCAAGAACATGCCGGCCGAACTTGCCACCATCGTTGACTTCATCCGCTACGGCACCAGCCGCTTCGGCGCTGCGGGCCTGAGTTTCGGCCACAGCCACGACAACGCCCTGGACGAGGCCACCCAGCTGGTGCTGTTTGCCCTGCACCTGCCGCCCGACCTGGGCCCGGCCTACGGCCAGGCCCGCCTGGTGGCCGAAGAGAAAAAGGCCGTGCTGGCGCTGTTCGAGCGCCGCATCAAGGAACGCATACCGGCCTGCTACCTCACGGGCGAGGCCTGGTTCGCCGGGCTGAGCTTCAAGACCGATCCGCGCGCACTGGTGCCCCGCTCGCCCATCGCCGAGTTGATCGAGTCCGGCTTCGAACCCTGGCTGGGCGGCCGCGAGGTCCATCGCGCGCTGGACATGTGCACCGGCTCGGGCTGCATCGCCATCGCCACCGCGCACTACCACCCGCACTGGCAGGTGGACGCGGCCGACTTGAGCGAAGACGCCCTGACGCTGGCGCGCGAAAACATTGAACGGCTTGAAACCGGCAACGTGCGCCTGGTGCACTCGGACCTGTTCCGCAACCTCGACGGCGAGGTGTATGACCTCATCGTCACCAACCCGCCGTATGTCACGCACGCCGAAACCGACGCGCTGCCGCCCGAGTATTCGCACGAGCCGGAGATGGGTCTGCGCGCCGGCGACGATGGCCTGGACCTGGCGCTGGAAATCCTGCGCGATGCGCCGCGCCACCTGTCGGAAAACGGCCTGCTGATCTGCGAAGTGGGCGAGAGCGAGCACGCGCTGGCGGCGCTCCTGCCGGAGGTGCCGTTCGCCTGGGTGGAGTTCAAGGTTGGGCAGATGGGCATCTTCGTGGTCGAGCGCAGCGACCTGGTCGAGCACCACGCCCGCATCAAGGCGCTGGCCGACGCCAGGCGGGTCTGACCGGGCATGAGTGACAACAGCTTCGGCCGACTGCTGCGAGTCACCACCTTCGGCGAAAGCCACGGGCCGGCCATTGGCTGCGTGATCGACGGCTGCCCGCCCGGCATCGCCATCGCGCCGGAAGATTTCCGCGCCGACCTCGACCGCCGCGCCACCGGCAAGAGCCGCCACACCTCGCAGCGCCACGAGGCCGACGAGGTCGAGATCCTCAGCGGCGTCTACGAGGGCCGCACCACCGGAGCGCCCATCGGCCTGCTGGTGCGCAACACCGACGCGCGCAGCAAGGACTATTCCAAGATTGCCGAGCAGTTCCGTCCCGGCCACGCCGACTACACGTACTGGCAAAAGTACGGCGTCCGCGACCCGCGCGGCGGCGGCCGCAGCTCCGCCCGCGAAACCACCATGAGGGTGGCGGCGGCGGTGGTGGCCAAGCGCTGGCTGGCGGAAAAGTACGGCATCACCGTGCAGGGCCACGTGTCGCAGCTCGCGCACCTCCGCCCGCGCGGCTTCGACGCCTCGGCCATCGAAGGCAATCCCTTCTTCTGGCCCGACGCGTCCCAGGTGCCCGAACTCGAGGCCTTCATGGACGCGCTGCGCAAGTCGGGCGACTCGGTCGGCGCCCGCGTGGACGTGGTCGCCCGCAACGTGCCGCCCGGCTGGGGCGAACCCATCTACGGCAAGCTCGACGGCGACCTGGCTGCGGCCATGATGTCGATCAACGCGGTGAAGGGCGTCGAGATCGGCGCCGGCTTCGCCGCCATCGAACAGAAGGGCA
>NZ_JAIBFH010000048.1 GCF_019459675.1 Arenimonas sp. | reverse complement strand
GTTCATCCGCCCCACCATCATCCGCGACGCGCGCGAGGCCCAGAACGCCACTGCGCCGCGCTACGACTACATGCGCGCCAGCCAGGAAGCCGCCAACGGCGGACAGCGCGCCGCGCTGGATGCCGTGGTGCAGGATTACCTGCGCGCCAACCCGCCGCGGACGATGCCCGCTACGCCGGCCGAGCCGGCCGCCGAGACGCCGGCACCTGCCCCGCAACCATGAGCACCGACGTCACCACCCTGCCCTACGGCTTCGCCAAGCGCCACGGCGTGATGCTGCTGGCGCCGGGCAACCCCACCCTGGTCGGGCTGCTGGAAAGCGCCCCGCCCACCCCGCTGCTGGAAGTGCGGCGCGCGGTGGGCGTGCCGATCGTGGTGCAGCGGCTTTCCCGCGCCGATTTCGACCGGAAGCTGTCGGAGGTCTATGCCGGCGAAGCGCTGGCGGGCAGCGCGGCGGCCACCGGTGCGGAGCTGGGCGGGTCGCTGGACGCACTGGCCGACGACCTGCCCGGAGCCGCCGACCTGCTCGACAGCCAGGACGACGCCCCGGTGATCCGCCTGATCAATGGCCTGATCGCCGAGGCCGCAAGGCAAGGTGCGTCCGACATCCACATCGAACCCTTCGACGCCAGCCTGCAGGTCCGGCTGCGGGTGGACGGCGTGATGCGCGAAGTGCTCAGCCTGCCCAGCCGCCTGGCGCCGCTGCTGGTGTCGCGGGTGAAAGTGATGGCGCGCCTGGACATCGCCGAGAAAAGAATTCCGCAGGACGGCCGCATTTCGCTGACGCTCGGCAGCAAGGCGCTGGACGTACGCGTTTCCACCCTGCCCGCGCGCGGCGGCGAGCGCGTGGTGATGCGCCTGCTGGACAAGGACCAGACCCTGCTGGGGCTGGACGACCTGGGCATGCAGCCCGACGTGCTGGCCGCCATGCGCGACGCGATGGCGCAGCCCAACGGCATCGTGCTGGTGACCGGGCCCACCGGCTCGGGCAAGACCACCACGCTGTACGCCGGCCTGTGCCTGCTCAACGACGGCAGCCGCAACATCCTCACGGTCGAAGACCCGGTGGAATACGCCATCCAGGGCGTGGGCCAGACCCAGGTCAACGCCAAGGTGGGCATGACCTTCGCGGCAGGCCTGCGCGCCATCCTGCGCCAGGACCCGGACGTGGTGATGGTGGGCGAGATCCGCGACGGCGAAACGGCGCAGATTGCCGTGCAGGCCAGCCTGACCGGGCACCTGGTGTTGTCCACGGTGCATACCAACGATGCGGTGGGCGCCATCACCCGGCTGCGCGACATGGGCGTCGAGCCATTCCTGCTGGCCTCGACGCTTCGCCTGATCGTGGCCCAGCGGCTGGTCCGCCGGCTGTGCGACGACTGCAAAACGCCGCGCGCGCCCGACGCTGCCAGCGATCGGCTGTTCGGCCCGTCGCCGGTGCCGCCCCTGTTCCAGTCCGTGGGCTGCGCGGGCTGCAGCCACACCGGCTTCGTCGGCCGGGTGGCAATCTACGAGGCGGTGCGCGTGGACGAAACGCTGCGCGGCATGATCAGCCAGCAGGCCGACGACGCCACGCTGGCGCGCGCGGCGTTCGCCCGGGCACCTGACCTTCGCGCCGCCGCGCGCCGCTGTGTCGCCAGCGGCATCACCACGGTCGAGGAAGCGCTCCGGGTGATCCGACAGGAGGAGAAGGCGCATGGCGTCGTTTGATTTCGTCGCGCTGGACGTTCGCGGCAAGGAACGGCTGGGCTTGCTGGAGGCCGACAGCGAAGGCGAGGCGCGACGACTGCTGGAGCAGCGCCAGTGGGTCCCGCTGCAGCTGGTTCCGGCGTCCAGCGGCGCACGGCGCGCGCTGCAACC
>NZ_JAIBFH010000021.1 GCF_019459675.1 Arenimonas sp. | reverse complement strand
ACGGCGAACTGTCCAAGGACGTGAACCTGGCCGGCATGGAGGGCAAGGCGCGCCTGGCCGAGCGCGCCAAGCCGCTGCTGGGCGGCATCCCCGATGGTGCCTTCCGCGACCTGATGCAGCAGCGGCTGACCGAAATCACCGGCGTCGGCCAGCGCGCCGCTGCCGCGCCGCAGGCACAGGCGACGCCGTCCATGCGCGGCCGCAGCGGCGGGCCGGCGCCCAAGGTGAGCCTGGTGCGCGCGGCCATTGCCATGCTGCTTCAGCAGCCTTCGCTGGCCGAGGCGATCGAGCCGCCCTATCTGTTCGGCATCCTGCGCCAGCCCGGCATCTCCCTGCTGATGGAGATGATCGCCCTGGCTCGCGAGCGCCCGGGCATTGGCACCGGCGCCATCCTCGAGCATTTCGCCGAGCGCGAAGAGGGCGCGGCGCTGCAGAAGCTGGCCATGCAGAGCTTCCCGGGCGAACCCGCGACGTGGCGCGCCGAGTTCGTCGATGCCCTGGGCCAGCTTGATCGCCAGACCCGCCAGCAGCGCATCGAAGAACTGCAGGCCCGCATCAACGAAGTGGGCATGTCGGGCCTGGGCGACGCCGAAAAAGCCGAACTGCGCGAACTGCACTCCGGCCCCCGCTAAGCACTAACGCAGGAACGGCAGCAACTAACGGCAACTAACGGGGTCAGGTTCACTGCCTGCAGGAAGTGAACCTGAACCCGTTCCTGCCGTTCCTGCTGCGCGCTTGTGCTGCGGGTGGTGGGGTGGGTCCGGGGCGGGCAAGATGGGGCGATGAAGAGTTTCGAGTTCGCCCCGATCGCCGAGCGATTGTTTGAAGAGATCTACCGCCTGCTGGCCGCACTGCCGCTGCTGCTGGTCGCGCTGGTGATGGTGTTGGCGGCGGGATACCTGGGTGGCTGGCTTTCCCGCAGCGCCGCGGTCAGGCGACTGTCGCGCAGCAATCCCTTCCTGACCGATCTCACCCGAACCACGGTGCGATGGCTCGTAACCGCGCTGGGCGTGCTTGCGGCGCTGGAGCTGCTCAATGCCACGGCGATGGTGGGCGCCGTGCTGGGCACCGCCGGCATTCTGGGCGTCGCGCTCGGTTTCGCGTTCAAGGAGATCCTTGAGAACTATCTGGCGGGCATCCTGATGAGCGTGCGCCAGCCGTTTGCGCTGCGCGACCATGTGGTGATCGACGGCAACGAGGGCACGGTGGTGGCGCTGACTTCCCGCGCGACCATCCTGATGACGCCCGACGGCAACCACCTGCGGCTGCCCAACGCGATGGTGTTCCGCGGCGTGACGCTCAACTACACCCGCAACCCGAGCCGGCGTTTCGAATTCGACGTCGGCATCGGCGTCGAAGAGGACCTGCTGCTGGCACAGGACATCGGCGTGCGCGAGATGGCGCTGATCGAAGGCGTCATGGCCTCGCCGCCGCCGCGGGCCTTCATCGATTCGCTCGGCGATTCGAACGTGGCGGTGCGTTTCCAGGGCTGGGTGGACCAGGGCTCGAACGACTTCGCCCTGGTCAAAAGCGAGGCCATCCGACGCGTGAAGCTGGCGCTGGAGGCCGGCGGCATGGACATGCCCGAGCCGATCTACCGCGTACAGCTGCGGGAACCGCCGGCCGCCGGCCCCAAACCGGCGAAGCCGCCGGCCGCCCCGGCCGCAATCGTCGCGGACACCCGGGCCACGGCGCACCTTGCAGCGCAGATCCACCGCGACCGCCAGCACCACGGCGGCGAAAACCTGCTCGACCCGAACGCCCCGCGCGAATAGCGGCCTCGACGCCGCGTGCACGGCGCCGGGCTATGCTCGGGGTCCTGGCCGAAACCGAGATTCCTTCGATGCGCGTGATGCCGATGGGTCCCCTGCTTGTGTTGCTGGCGCTCGGTGCGCCGGCGTTCGCCGCCCAGCCCGCTCCGGTGGCGCGCGAGCAAACCGGCAACCGCATCAGTGAAAACGTGCCGGCGGTGCCGGCCGAACTGATCGAGCGCCTGGACCGCTACCAGAACACCCGCGGCGCCACCTTCCAGGGCTGGCTGCCCTACGGCGGCATGCTGGTGACCACGCGCTTCGCGGAAACCAACCAGGTGCACCGCGTGATGGCGCCCCTGGGCATGCGCGAACAGCTGACGTTCCAGCGCGAGCCCGTGCCGGCTGCGGTGGTGGCCCCCGGCGAAGACCCGAACTACGGCTTCGTCTACGGCCGCGACGTCGGCGGCGACGAATTCTGGCAGCTGCACTTCTACGACCTGGGCACGCGCCAGTCCACCCTGCTCACCGACGGCAAGCGCAGCCAGAACAACCGCGCCCTGTGGTCGCGCGACGGCGGCCAGCTGGCCTGGAGCAGCACCGCGCGCAACGGTACCGACTACGACGTCTGGGTGCGCACGCCCGACGGCAAGTCGCGCGCCGTGGTCGCTGAGGGCGGCCAGTGGCTGCCGCTGGATTTTTCGCCCGACGCCGAGCGCCTGCTGGTGTTGAACCTGGTTTCGATCAACGAGGCCTACCCGGGCGAAGTGGACCTGGCCACCGGCAAGCTTGAGATGTTCCCGGTCGACGGCGGCAAGGCGGCGTTCACCGATTTCCGCTACGGCAACGGCGATGGCTGGGTATATTACGTTTCCGACGAAAACAGCCAGTTCCGCAGCCTGCGCCGGCACCACCCCGAAAGCGGCAGGCTGGAGGTCATCAGCAAGGGCGTGCCCTGGGACGTCGACGCTTTCGACCTCTCGCCCGACGGCCAGTACCTGGCCTACGTCGCCAACGAGGACGGCATCGGCAAGCTGCGCGTCGTCACCCTGCGCGACATGGGCGAGGTCGCGCTGCCGGAAATCCCGGTCGGGGTGATCGCCAACATCGAATTCGCCCCCAATGGTTTCGACCTGGCCCTGACCCTCAACAGCGCCACCGCGCCCAGCGACGTGTACGTCGTGAACCTGGTGGATTCGAAGCTGGTGCGCTGGACCCAGAGCGAAGTCGGCGGGCTGGACGAAGGCACGTTCCGGATCCCGCGCCTGGTGCGCTACGAAACCTTCGACCAGGTGGACGGCAAGCCGCGCACCATCCCGGCGTTCTACTACCAGCCCGAAGGCAAGGGCCCCTTCCCGGTGGTGATCAGCATCCACGGCGGCCCGGAATCGCAGGCGCTGCCCACGTTCAACCCGGCCGTGCAGTTCATGGTCAACCAGCTGGGGATCGCGGTGCTGCTGCCCAACGTGCGCGGCTCGGCGGGCTACGGCAAGGATTACCTGCTGCTCGACAACGGCTTCAGGCGCGAGGACTCGGTCAAGGACATCGGCGCGCTGCTGGACTGGATAGCAAAGCAGCCCGAGCTGGACGCCTCACGAGTGGGCGTGGCCGGCGGCAGCTACGGCGGCTACATGGTGCTGGCCAGCATGGTGGCCTACAACGACCGCATCCGTGCCGGCATCGACACCGTGGGCATCTCCGACTTCGGCACCTTCCTCAAGAACACCGAAAGCTACCGCCGCGACCTGCGCCGGGCCGAATACGGCGACGAACGCATCCCGGAAATGAAGGCTTTCCACGACCGCATCGCGCCGCTCAACAACGCCGGCCGCATCACCCGGCCGCTGTTCGTGGCCCAGGGCCTGAACGACCCGCGCGTGCCCTACACGGAAGCCGAACAGATCGTGAAAGCGGTGCGCGACAACGGCGGCGACGTCTGGTACCTGGTGTTCACCGACGAAGGCCACGGCTTCCGCAAGAAGGCCAACAGCGATTGGTTCGGCGCCGCCGGCATGCTCTTCTGGCAAAAACACCTGCTCGACTGAAAACGGAAAACGGGAAAACGGGGTCAGGTTCACTTCATGAAACAAGTGAGCCTGACCCCGTTACTGCGCTTACTGCCCGGCGATCGGCTGCGGGGCGGGCTGGAAGGTCGGCTTGGGATGGCTCAGCTGATCCCGCTTCATCGCCTCGAATCCGCCGTCGCGCCATTCAAACCACACCGGCACCAGCACCGTGGACGGCTCGGCCTGGCCGGCGCGACGGGCCGGTTCAAAGCGCCAGCGCTTGATCGCCGCCAGGGCGTTGCGCTCATAGAGCGCGCCCAGCCGGTTCTCGTGCACCTTCGCGTCCACCAGCTTGCCCTTGGCGTCCAGCGACACCTGCAGGACCAAGCCGTCAGCCACCAGGGCGTCGCGCGGCACATGGGCTTCCCGCCCGGCCGGCCTGAGGACGCGCTCGTCCCGCACGACCTCGCCATTGGCCACCACCGCCACCTGCGGCGGCGGAACCTTGGCACCCCGGGGCAGCCTGGCCGGCATGGCGACCCGCACGCGCGGCGGGACGTAGTCGGCCGCCTCTGCCGCCGGATTGGCGCCGCCAACCGGGCTGAGCTGCGGCGCAGGCGCGCTGAGCTCACCGCGCGGCGTCGGCGGCGGCGGCAGCGGGATCCGGTCCGGGGACTCCACGAACACCGGCGGGACGGGCACGGCCAGCGGTGCGCGCGCGGGGACCGCCTGGCCGGGGCGGGAAACGTCGGCCGCCATCGGGGCCACGGCGAGCGCAGGCACCGCCGCCGGGGGCGCCGGGGGTGCGGGAGCCACGGGTGCGTCCGGAGTCCCCGAAGGCGCGGGCGGCGCGGGCGGCGCGGGAGCCACGCTCGCGGGGGCCGGCGGGGCCGGGGGCGCCGGCGGCGCCACGGAAGGATCCGAAGCAAGCGCCGCCCCGGTGGCCGCGACCGCCGGGTACGCCGCCCCAGCCGCGAACACTCCGGGCAGCACCGGCTCGGCATAGGCCACCCGGACCGGGCCGATGGCGGGCAGCGGCGGCATCGCCGCCGGCACGGCCGCCACGGCGATGGCCGGCAGCGTGATGAGGGTGGCGGGCTGCTGCTGCCAAAGGACGATGGCCGCGGCCGAGCTGGTAAGCACCGCAAGTCCGGCGCCCAACATCAGCCTGGCGGGGCCAGGCAAAGGCTTCTTGAGCATGGAAATTCTCCAGTTGAGGGGATGGCTGGACTGCCATGCGCAGCCGACCGGCAGTCCAAGGTCGGCCAGCTGCGTATTGAGGAGCGCGGTCGCATAGGCACGACCGGCGCGGGGATTGCGGGCGATCACGACGGCGTCGCAGGCCAGCTCCTGGTCCAGGCGCAGCTTGGCCGCGGCCAGGTGCACCAGGGGGTTGAACCAGAACAGGCAGCGCAGCGCGCAGGCCAGCGCATTCATCGGCAGGTCGCCGCGGCGCAGGTGCACGCGTTCGTGCGCCAGCACCAGTTCGCGCTGCTGCGGGTCGTAGCGATGGTCAAAGTCGGCCGGCACGACGATGCGTGGCCTGAGCAGGCCGATCACTACGGGACCGATGTCATCGGTGCTGGCCTGCCACAGCCCGACGTCGCGACGCCGCAGTTGGCCCAGCCGGCGACGGAAGCGACTCTGCTGGTGCCACAGCAGGCCGGCCAGAGCGAGGGCACCCGCGGCCCACAGCAGCAGCCCGAAGGTAGACCGGCTGGCCGGCGCCAACGCGGCGCTGGGCAGCAGCGCCTCGGTTGGCACGAAGTCTGGCGCGCTGTCGGTTGCGGTGTCGGTTGCGGTGTCG
>NZ_JAIBFH010000001.1 GCF_019459675.1 Arenimonas sp. | reverse complement strand
GCTGCCAGCATCTCCAGCTTCCGCCGCTCGATACTTTGCAAGCGCTTCATTAAAGCTGTCTATGGCGTTAGGGAGCAGGTCCAACTCGTGCTTAGTCATTGAAGGTGCCTTATTCTTAGAGAGCCGACTGACGCTCCGCATGTAGGTGGCAGGCCACGACTAGACTCTGCTGCGGTCGCTTACCTTTCAGCGATTCTATAGCCGACGCGCTCGTGTCTATTTTTCTCGCGAGGCTGTCTTAGGCGGCTGCGGTTGGGTCCACGGCTCAATGGGGGCATCGTTGGGGGTAAGATCGTGCTTCGCTTTGCACAGGTTCCAATAAAAAGCATATAAACCAATAGCTTACAGGAATGCGTTTTGGCCAAGCTCTATTTCTACTACTCGGCGATGAACGCCGGGAAGACCACCACCCTGCTGCAGAGCGCGCACAACTACCACGAGCGCGGCATGCGTACGCTCATCCTCACCCCGCAGCTGGACGATCGCTTCGGCGAGGGCGTGGTGGCGTCGCGCATCGGCCTCAAGGCAAAGGGCAGCATCTTTGGGCGCGAAGACGACCTGCAGGCGCTGGTGGCCGCCGACATCGCTGCCAAGGGGCCGCTGCACTGCGTGCTGGTGGACGAGGCGCAGTTCCTGTCCAAGGCCCAGGTGTGGCAAGTGACCGAGATCGTCGACCGGCTGAACGTGCCGGTGCTGGCCTACGGGCTTCGCACCGACTTCCGCGGCGAGCTGTTCGAAGGCAGCCAGTACCTGCTGGCCTGGGCCGACAACCTGGTTGAGATCAAGACCATCTGCCACACCGGCCGCAAGGCCACCATGGTGCTGCGCGTGGACGAACACGGCCGCGCGCTGTCCGACGGCCCGCAGGTGGAGATCGGCGGCAACGAACGCTACGTGTCCGTGAGCCGCGGCGAGTTCAAGAAAGTGATGGCGGGCGAGGGCGTGATCGACCTGCAGCAGCCGCAGCTGCCGCTGGGCAACGGCAGCGCCTAGCCGCCGCAGGGCTTGCTGATCTCGGCGATTTCATCGAGCGTGCGTTGGCGCTCGGGTTGGCGGGTGGCGGCCGCCGCAAGCGTGGCGGCGGCGAGCTCGCGGCCCTCGCCGGCCCGGCCCAGCCGGCACAGCAGGCGCGCCTCCAGCGCATCGGTGCGCCAGGCCACGTCGTCCGATTCGACGCTGCGCCGCCGCGGCCGTGCCTGCAGGGCGTCCAGCGCGGCGCGCGCCTGGACCAGGTCGCCGCCGTCGATCAGCAGGCGCACTTTCGCCAGATCGACCAGGGCCAGTGCCCGCGACGTTGGATCGATGCCCGCGGCCAGCAGGCGCCGCTTGGCCGAAGCCAGCAGCGCCGCGGCGGCCTGCGGGTTGCCCTGCACGCGCGCCACTTCGGCGAGCAGGCGCTCGGACCGGGCGGCCTGCACCGGATCGAAGGCCAAGGCCTGCTGCTGGCATTCGTGCGCCAGCAGCTCGGCGCTTTCGGCCTGGGCCAAGGCCAGCCGCGTACGGGCCAGGTCGCAGAGCACCGACCCGCGGGCGCCCAGTTCGTTGCTGCGCCGGCGCAGCTGCAGGCTGCGCTGCAGTGCGTCCTGCGCCTGGGCCAGCTGGCCCTGTTCCAGCGCCAGCTGGCCGAGCGTCTGCCAGGACGCCGCGACTTCGGCATGCTCGGGGCCAAAGCGCGCCAGCAGCCGCTCGTGCGCCTGGCGCAGCAGCCGCTCGGCTTCGGTCAGCTTGCCCGCTTCGATCAGCATCGCACCCAGCGGTCGCTGCACGCTGGTGGTGGCGGGGTGGCTGGGGCCAAAGCGGTTGAGGGCGATTTCCAGCGACTGGCGATAGGAGGCTTCGCTTTCCAGCGTGTCGCCGACCATGCGATGCAGGCTGCCCAGGTCGCGCCAGATTTCCACGCCCAGGGCATTGCGGTCGCCGCCGCTCTCGCGCAGCAGGGTCAGCGCGTCGCGAATGGCGGTGATGGCCTGGGCGTGGCGGCCCTCGTCGGCCAGCAGGCCGGCCAGGTCGGTCTGGCTTTCGGCCTGCAGCGCCTTGCTGTCGGCCAGGCCGCTGCGCAGGGCAAGCGCCTTGCCGAACAAGTCGCGCGCCACGTCCAGGCCGCCGAGCTGGCGGTGGCAGCGGCCCAGCTGGGACAGGAATTCCGACACGGCGCGCGGCTGTTCCGACGACTGCTGTTCGCTTGCCGCCATCCAGGGCGCCAGTGCCCTCACGCAAACCTCGGGCTGGCCGAGCGCGCGCAGGCTGCGGCCGCGGAGCGCCCCCCCCGCGATGCCCATGCGCGCCCGCGCGTCACCCCCCCGCGCGGCCCGCACC
>NZ_JAIBFH010000460.1 GCF_019459675.1 Arenimonas sp. | reverse complement strand
GGCCCCCGGTTGGCCTGCATCGACGCCGTATCCAGCGCCGCCAGCACCACCACCACGTCCAGCGGCTTGCGGTTGCGGATCAGCGAGACCGTGGCGCGGCTGCCCGGCGGCAGCACGCCCACCATGGGCGGCAGCTCGGCCGAACGGCCGATCGCGCTGCCGTTGAAGCCCGTGATCACGTCGCCGGGGCGAATGCCGGCCAGGGCCGCCGCGCTGCCGTTCTCCACCGAATCAACGAAGGCGCCCACCGGACGGTCCAGGCCCAGCTCGGCCAGGCGCTCGCGCCGGACGTCCTGGATGCGCACGCCCAGCTGGCCGCGCACCACCTTGCCGTTGTCGCGCAGCTGGCGCACGGCATTCATCGCCACTTCGATCGGAATGGCGAAGCTGACGCCCATGTAGCCGCCCGAGTTGGAGAAAATCTGCGAGTTCACGCCGATCACTTCGCCGCGGGTGTTGAGCAGCGGTCCGCCCGAGTTGCCGCGATTGATGGCCACGTCGGTCTGGATGAAGGGCACGTACTGCTGGCTGGGGTCGAGGCTGCGGCGGCCCACGCCGCTGACCACGCCCGCAGTCACCGAATGGTCGAAGCCAAACGGCGAACCGATCGCCACCACCCACTGGCCCGGCTTCAGGCCGCGCGAGTCGCCGATTTTCAGCACCGGCAGTCCCTTGCCGTCCACCTTGAGCAGGGCGATGTCGGACAGCGGGTCGCTGCCCACCAGCTTGGCCTTGAGTTCGTTGCGGTCGTCCAGCCGCACCACGATGTCGTCCGCGCCTTCCACCACGTGGTGGTTGGTGAGCACATAGCCGTCGGCGGAAATCAGGAATCCGGTGCCCTGCGACACTCCGCCGCGCGGGCCCGGCCCCCCCGGCAGGCCGGGCTGGCCCGGCTGCCCGGGCTGGCCGAAGAAGCGCCGGAAAATCTCCGGCACGTCTTCGGGCATCGGCTGGTCGATTTGTGCGCTGTCCTGCAGGCCCGTCCCGCCGCTGGTGGCTTCGATATTGACCACCGCGGGGCCGGCCCTTTCGACCAGCAGGGTGAAATCAGGAAGGCTGACCAGCGGCGGCGAGGGCGCCGCGGCGGGCGCCTGCGCCTGCGCGGCAGGCAGCGCCAGGGCCATGACAAGGGCG
>NZ_JAIBFH010000459.1 GCF_019459675.1 Arenimonas sp. | reverse complement strand
CCCCCCCCCCCCCCCCCCCCCCCCCCCCCCGGTCGCCATCAGGCGACGTCGAGCGCTTTGTTCCACTCGCTGACGCGGTCGGCCTGGGACGCCAGCAGGGCGGTGGTGTCGCCCTCGAGGGTGACGCTTTCGATCTTGTCGCCGCCGCGCACCGCGTCCACGACCTGCTGGTCGCCGGCGCCGATGACCTCGCCGAACACGGTGTGCTTGCCGTCCAGCCACGGGGTGGCCACGTGGGTGATGAAGAACTGGCTGCCGTTGGTGCCCGGGCCGGCGTTGGCCATGGACAGCACGCCCGGCTTGTCATGGCGCAGGTCGGCGCGGCACTCGTCCTCGAAGCGGTAGCCCGGCCCGCCGGTGCCGCTGCCCTTGGGGCAGCCGCCCTGGATCATGAAATCAGGGATGACGCGATGGAAGGTGAGGCCGTTGTAGTAGCCGCGCTGGACCAGATTGACGAAGTTGGCGACCGTCAGCGGCGCCTTGTCGGCGTGCAGCTTGATGCGGATCGGGCCGCGCGAGGTGGTGAAAGTGGCGATAAGGGACATTCGAGGCTCCGTGGGGTGCGGGCCGGCGCGCCGCCGGCGGGGCGCCTAGGATGCCACACGGGCAGGCCCATGGCCGCCGTTCAGGCCGTTTGGTCATGGAATCAGGCTATAATGCCCGGCTTACTTACCCACCGAGACAGTGCGCCCGCCGGCGCCCATCCGCATGTCCATCGAAAAGCTCCGCAACATCGCCATCGTCGCCCACGTCGACCACGGCAAGACCACCCTCGTTGACTGCCTGCTCAAGCAGTCGGGCACCTTCGCCGAGCGCACGGTGACCACCGAGCGGATGATGGACAGCAACGACATCGAGAAGGAGCGTGGCATCACGATCCTGTCGAAGAACACGGCGATCCGCTGGAAGTCGCCCGACGGCGAGGAATACCGCATCAACATCGTCGACACCCCGGGCCATGCCGACTTCGGTGGCGAAGTGGAGCGCGTGCTGTCGATGGTGGATTCGGTGCTGATCCTGGTGGACGCGATGGACGGCCCGATGCCGCAGACGCGCTTCGTCACCCAGAAGGCCTTCGCGATGGGCTTCAAGCCGATCGTCGTGGTGAACAAGGTGGACCGTCCCGGCGCCCGCCCGAACTGGGTGCTCGACCAGACCTTCGACCTGTTCGACCGCCTGGGCGCCACCGACGAACAGCTCGACTTCACCACCGTCTACGCCTCGGCGCTGCATGGCTACGCCGGCATGGAGCAGGAAGTGCGTTCGGGCGACATGACCCCGCTGTTCCAGACCATCATCGATCATGTTTCGCCGCCGCCGGTGGACCTGGACGGCCCGTTCCAGATGCGCATCACGTCGCTGGACTACAACAACTACGTCGGCATCATCGGCGTGGGCCGCATCCAGCGCGGCAAGGTCCGCACCAACATGCAGGTCACCGTCATCGACCGCAACGGCAAGCCGCGCAACGCCAAGGTGCTGCAGGTGCTGGGCTTCCACGGCCTTGAGCGCCATGAAGTGAAAGAGGCCCAGGCCGGCGACATCGTCGCCATCTCGGGCATCGAGGGCCTGAGCATTTCCGAGACCGTCTGCGACCCGTCTATGGTGGAACAGCTTGAAGTGCTGACCGTCGACGAGCCGACCATCAGCATGACGTTCCAGGTGAACAATTCGCCGTTCGCCGGCAACAAGGACCGCAGCGGCGGCAAGTTCCTCACCTCGCGCCAGCTGCGCGACCGCCTGATGCGCGAAACCCAGCACAACGTCGCGCTGAAGGTGGAAGACACCGAGGACGCCGACAAGTTCAAGGTCAGCGGCCGCGGCGAGCTGCACCTGTCGATCCTGATCGAAACCATGCGCCGCGAAGGCTACGAAATGGCCGTTTCGCGCCCGGAAGTCATCATCAAGGTGATCGACGGCGTGAAGTCCGAGCCGATCGAAGCGCTGGTGGTGGACCTTGAAGAGCAGTTCCAGGGCGGCGTGATGCAGCGCCTGGGCGAGCGCAAGGCGATCCTCCAGAACATGGAGCCCGACGGCAAGGGACGCGTGCGCATGGACTTCATGATCCCGGCGCGCGGCCTGATCGGCTTCCAGACCGAGTTCCGCACCATCACGGCGGGCACCGGCCTGCTGTTTCATGTGTTCGACCATTACGGCCCGCGTGCCGATGGTGAGATCGGCCAGCGCCAGAACGGCGTGCTGATTTCCAACGGCACCGGCCCGTCGCCGGCCTACGCCCAGATCGCCATGCAGGAGCGCGGCCGCCTGATGGTGGAGCCGGGCGAGGAAATTTACGAAGGCCAGATCGTCGGCATCCACGCCAAGGACAACGACCTCACGGTCAACGCCCTGCGCGGCAAGCAGCTGACCAACTTCCGCGCCTCGGGCACCGACAAGGACGAGGGCCTGATCCCGGCCGTGAAGCTGTCGCTGGAGCAGGCGCTGGAGTTCATCGACGACGACGAACTGGTGGAAGTGACCCCGGTGGCGATCCGCCTGCGCAAGAAAGAGCGCACCGAGAACGACCGCAAGAAGGCCAACCGCGGCTAATCCGGACTCCGGAATCGTCCGGCCATGTCCTGGGAGCTTTGGCTGCTCACGGGGCTGGCCGGCTTCGCCGCCGGCCTGCTCGACAGCATCGTCGGCGGCGGCGGCCTGATCCTCACGCCCGCGATGCTGAACCTGCATCCGGGCCTGGGCATCCTGCAGACCATTGCCACGCAGCGCACCAGCTCGCTGCTGGGCACCAGCGTGGCGGCCGTGAACTACTTCCGCCACGTCACCGTGGAGCGCCGGATCGTGGTGCCCGCGCTGTTCTCCGCCCTCGCCTTCTCGGCCATCGGCGTGCAGTTCGCCAAACGCATCGACCCCGACCTGCTCAAGGCAACGGTGCTGGTGGTGTGCGTGCTGCTGGCCATCTACACGGTGCTGCGCAAGGACCTGGGCCTGCGCGAAGACCGCCGCTATGCGCCGCGCGCCGAGGCGTGGGCGGCGGCCGCGGTGGGAGGCGCCTGCGGCTTCTACAACGGCCTTATCGGGCCGGGCACCGGCACGCTGCTGGTGTTCGCCTTCGTCAGCGTGGTCGGGCTGGATTTCCTCAAGTCGTCGGCAGTGTCCAAGTCCACCAACGTCGCGGCCGACCTGAGCTCGTGGACGGTGCTGGCCGTGGGTGGCTTCGTGCAGTGGACGCTCGCGGTGCCGCTGATCATCGGCAACGTGCTGGGAAGCTACGTCGGCAGCCGGCTGGCCATACGCAAGGGCGACCGCTTCATCCGCATGATCTTCCTGGCGGTGGTGTTCGCACTGGTGGCGCGCGTGGGCTGGGGCCTGCTGCAGTAGATTGATTGCGGCCTCACCGGGCCGGCGCAATACTCGGGCTTTATGCCGTGCCTACCCGAGGAAACCCGATGCGCCCACTTCCCGTCCTGGCCTGCGCGCTGCTGCTGGCCGCCTGCGCCCGCGAGCCTGCACCCGAAGCGTCCGCACCGCCGCCGCCGAGCGATCGCGCCGTAGGGCCGCTGGTGGCCGAAATGACGCTGGCCAACGCCAGTGCGCAGATGGCCGCCGGCCAGCTGAGCGCCGAAGCCCTGGCCGGCGCCTACCTCGAGCGCATCGAGCAGATCGACCGCGCCGGCCCGGCGCTCAATTCGGTGATCGAACTCAACCCCGATGCCCTGGCCGACGCCCGCGCGCTGGACGCCGAGCGCAGCGCCGGCAGGGTCCGCGGGCCCCTGCACGGTATCCCGGTGCTGCTCAAGGACAACATCGACGCCGTCGGCATGGCCAACTCGGCCGGCTCGCTGGCGCTGGCGGGCCATCGCCCCACGCGCGACGCGTTCATCGTCTCGCGCCTGCGCGACGCCGGCGCGGTGATCCTGGGCAAGACCAACCTCAGCGAGTGGGCCAACTTCCGGTCCACCCGATCCAGCTCGGGCTGGAGCTCGCGCGGCGGCCAGACCCGCAACGCCTACGTGCTGGATCGAAACCCCTGCGGATCCAGCGCCGGCACCGGCACCGCGATCGCCGCCAGCCTGGCCATGGTGGGCGTGGGCACCGAAACCGACGGCAGCATCATCTGCCCTTCGGCGGTGAACGGGCTGGTGGGCCTGAAGCCCACGGTGGGCCTGGTCAGCCGCGGCGGCATCATCCCCATCTCGGTTTCCCAGGACACCGCCGGGCCCATGGGCCGCAGCGTGGCCGACGTGGCGGCGCTGCTGAACGTGCTGGCCGCGGTGGACGACGCCGACCCGGCGGGCCCGGCTGCCAACGGCAGGCTGGCCCTCGACTACACCGCCGGCCTGGCGCCGGATGCGGTTGCCGGCAAGCGCTTTGGCGTGCTGCGCCAGGCCATGGGCTTCAATCCCGACGTGGATGCGGCCGTGGAGCGCGCCATCGCCAGCCTGCAGGCCGGCGGCGCTGAAGTGGTGGACATCGAGATCGCCACGTGGCGCCAGTGGGGCGAAGACGAGTTCAACGTGTTGCTGTACGAGTTCAAGGACGGCCTCGACGCCTATCTTGCCGCGGCGGGCGGTGAGCACGCCTCGCTCGAATCGCTGATTGCCTGGAACAGCGCCCACGCCGCCGAGGCCATGCCGCACTTCGGCCAGGAAATCTTTGAACAGGCGCAGGCCAAGGGTCCGCTCACCGAGCCGGCCTATGTCCAAGCCCGCGATCGCGCCCGCCGCCTCGCCGGCGAAGAGGGCCTGGTGGCGGCCATGGACCGACACCGCCTGGACGCGGTGATCGCCCCCAGCACTTCGCCCGCCTGGCCCACCGACCATGTCAACGGCGACCATTTCTCGGGCGCCGGCTATGGCATCGCGGCGGTCGCGGGCACGCCCAGCATTACCGTGCCCTCAGGCGAGGTGCGCGGGCTGCCGATCGGCGTGGTGTTCATGGGGCGGGCCTACAGCGAGGCCGAACTGCTGGGCTACGCCTACGCCTTCGAACAGGCGACGCTGGCACGCAAGCCGCCGATGTTCGTTCCCACGCTGGCCTACTGAGGCCGGCGCGACTGCGGCGCCGCGCTTGAATCGGGGCCCGGCGGATTAGGCCCGCCCCGGCCCCGGCTAGAGGCCGGCGCGGGC
>NZ_JAIBFH010000455.1 GCF_019459675.1 Arenimonas sp. | reverse complement strand
CAGGTCGAACAGGGCGAGGACTTCGTCGCGCGTCCAGTCGTGGCGGATGACAGCAGGCATGGTCGAACCCTGACGGCGGAAGGCAATGGAATCAAGGAGTCTGGTGAGCATGCCCAGCCCTGTCAACCAAACGCCCGGCCCAAAGGTTGACGCCCTGCAGCATTGCGCAGGTGCGCCTTGAGCCGGCTTGCCGCCTTCGGCCATCGCCTGGGGCTGGCCCTGCTGCCGGCGCGCTGCCTGGTGTGCCGCGAGCCCGGCAGCCGCGGCCAGGACCTGTGCGGGGCCTGCCGCACCGACCTGCCCTTCAACCGCGTGGCCTGCGCCCGCTGTGCGCTGCCGCTGCCGGTGGCCGGGCTGTGCGGCGCCTGCCTGCGCCAGCCGCCGCCGTTCACGGCCAGCCGGGCGGTGCTGGTCTATCGCTTCCCGGCCGACCAGCTGCTGCCGCGCTTCAAGTTCCACGGCGACCTCGCGGCCGGGCGCCTGCTGTCGCAGCTGATGGCCGAAGAGCTGGCCGACGCGCCCCGGCCGCCCGCGCTGGTGCCGCTGCCGCTGCACCCTGCGCGCCTGCGCCAGCGCGGCGACGACCCGGCGCTGGAGCTGGCGCGGCCGCTGGCGCGCGCGCTCGGCCTGCCGCTGCGCGACGACCTGCTGCGGCGCGTGCGCGCCACGTCGCCCCAGTCCGAACTCGACGCCGCGTCGCGCCGGCACAACGTGCGCAGCGCCTTTTCCGCCCCCAACCCCCGCGCCCTGCCCGGCCACGTGGCGCTGGTGGACGACGTCATGACCACCGGGGCCACGCTGGCCGAAGCCACCCGCGCCCTGCTGCGCGCCGGGGTGGCCCGGGTGGACCTGTGGGTGGCGGCGCGGGTGCCCTAGCGCAGCGCGAAGTCGGCGGCGATGCCTGCGAACAGCGCCAGGCCCACCCACTGGTTGAGGCGGAACGCGGTGAAGCAGGCCTCGCGCCCGCGGCCGCGGGCAATCCAGAACTGCGCCAGCACCACCAACAGCGCCACGCCCAGCGACACCTGGTAAGGCAGGCCCAGCTCCGCCCGCGCGCCCACCAGCCACATCGCCCAAAAGAAGCCGGCGTAAATCACGCCCAGCGCCGTCAGGTCGGACTCGCCGAACAGGATGGCGGTGGACTTGGCGCCCACCCGCAGGTCGTCCTTGCGGTCCACCATGGCGTACCAGGTGTCGTAGCCGGTGGTCCACAGCAGGTTGCCCAGGAACAGCAGCCAGGCCAGCGCCGGCACGGTGCCCTGCACCGCCGCGAACGCCATCGGGATGCCCCAGCCAAAGGCCACGCCCAGGTACACCTGGGGCAGGTAGGTGTAGCGCTTGAGCAGTGGGTAGGTGCTTGCCAGCACCACCGCCACCCCGCTCAGCGCCACGGTCAGCCAGTTGGTCAGCAGCACCAGGGCGAACGCCACCGCCATCAGCAGCGCGAACAGCGCCAGCGCCTCGCGGGGCGACACGGCGCCCGTGGCCAGGGGGCGGTTTTTGGTGCGCTCGACGTGCGGGTCCAGCCAGCGGTCGTTGTAGTCGTTGATGATGCAGCCGGCCGAGCGCGTCAGCCACACGCCGGCAGCGAAGATCAGCAGCGTGCCCAGCGGCGGCACGCCGCCCGCGGCCAGCCACAGCGCCCAGGCCGTGGGCCACAGCAGCAGCAGGGTGCCCACCTGGCGGTCGCCGCGCACCAGCTGCCAGTAGTGCGGCAGCTGGCTGCGCCAGGACTTGGGCGCACGTTCGGGAACGGGTTCGGAATAGCGTTCGTAGGACATCGGCAAAGCCTAGCAGAGCGCCCCGGGCTTGAACCCGGCGGCACTACGCCCCATCTTGGTTGCTGACCCCCCGCACGAAGGAAGCCAGCACGATGAGCTCGAACCAGGGTTCCACCGGCAACGTCATTGCCGCGATCTGCAGCTTTTTCATCCCGGGCCTGGGCCAGCTGGTGCAGGGTCGCCTGCTCTGGGCCATCACGTGGTTCGCGCTGGCCTGCGTGGCCTTCGCCATCACCTGGCTGATCACGCTGTCGCTGCTGCCTTTCGGCTGGTTCGTTATCAGCGTGATGTCGTGCATCCACGCCGCGGTGTACGCGCCGCGTCGCTGACCGGGCTCAGGAGGCCTGCGCGCTCAGCCAGGCTTCCAGCTCCGGCGGGGCCAGGGGGCGGGTGAACAGATAGCCCTGGGCCTCGTCGCAGCCCTGCGCGCGCAGCATCTGCAGCTGCTCCTGCGTTTCCACGCCCTCGGCCACCACGGCCAGGCCCAGCGCGTGCCCCAGCTGCACCACCGCGTGGGTCAGCTCGGGCATGTTGGCCTGGGTCTGGAGCTGGCTGACGAAGCTGCGGTCTATCTTCAGGCTGCGCAGCGGGATGCGGTGCAGGTAGCCCAGGTTCGAGAAGCCGGTGCCGAAATCGTCGATCGACAGCGAGATGCCGTGGGCGCGGAAGCGCTCGAACGCGCGCCGAAGCACGTCGCTGTCGGCCATCAGGGTGGACTCGGTCAGCTCCAGCACCAGCCGTTCGGTGGGCCAGCCGCAGCGCTGGGCCACCTCGACCACTTCGGCCGCGAACTCGGCGCGACGCAGCTGCACCGCCGACACGTTCACCGCCATGCGGCCGAACGCCAGGCCCTTGGCATGCCAGGCCGCCGCCTGCCGGCAGGCCTGTTCCAGCACCCAGTGGCCGATGGCGACGATTTCGCCGGTTTCCTCGGCCACGGGGATGAATTCGGCCGGGGAGCGCAGCTCGCCGTCGGCCAGGCGCCAGCGCAGCAGCGCTTCCACGCCCGTCACGCTTCCGTCGGCGGCTTTCACCGTGGGCTGGTAAACCAGGCTCAACTCGTCGCGGACCAGGGCGCTGCGCAGCTCCTGTTCCAGCGTGACGCGCCGGCGGACCTTGTCGTAGAAGCTGTCGCTGTAGAACTGGTAGGTGTTGCGGCCGGCTTCCTTGGCCGCGTACATGGCGGTGTCGGCGGCGCGCAGCAGGCTGTCGAGCGTGCCCTCGTTCTCGCCCAGCAGGGCGATGCCGATGCTGCAGCCCACCTTGGCCTCCACGCCGCCCAGTTCCACCGGTTCACCGATGGCGGCGATGATCTTGCGCGCCACGATGGCCGCGTCCTCAGGCCGCGCCACTTCACGCAGCAGCACCAGGAACTCGTCGCCGCCCAGCCGGCCCACCGTGTCGCTGGCGCGCACGCAGGCGCGCAGGCGGCCGGCCACTTCCTGCAGCAGGCGGTCGCCAGCCTCGTGACCCTGGGTGTCGTTGACGAACTTGAAGCGGTCCAGGTCCAGGAACAGCAGCGCCAGCGGCTTGCCGTCGCGTCGCGCGGCGGCGATGGCCTCGTCGGCGCGCTGGCGGAACAGGAAACGGTTGGGCAGGCTGGTCAGCATGTCGTAGTGCGCCAGCTGTTCGATCCGCTCGCTCGCCTCGTGTTCTTCGGTGATGTCCTGGGTGAGCCCGGTGATGCGATACGGCACGCCGTCGCGCAGCTCCAGCCGGCCGGTGATGCGCAGCCAGATTTCGC
>NZ_JAIBFH010000446.1 GCF_019459675.1 Arenimonas sp. | reverse complement strand
GCTGCCCCGGCCGGGGCGGGTGCGCTGTACAAATGCACCGGCGCCGACGGCATCCCCAACTATTCGGGCAAGAAGGTCGCGGGGGCCAGCTGCAAGCTGGTTTCCAGCTATACGCCGGCCAACGCCCGGCCCCGCGGGCCGGCCCCGGCCAGCGCGACCGCCGTGGCTGCCAACGGCGGGGGCTCGTCCGCCGTGCCGCGCAGGGTGCCCGCCAACCGGGTCCAGTTCATCACCGCCGCCGCCGGCCAGGCCCTGCCGGCCGTCAGCGCCGGCAGCGGCGCCAAGGTCACGCGCGGCGCGATCTACCGCTATGAGCGCGACGGCGTGGTTCACTACACCAACGTCCGGCCCGGCGGCGACGCCGGGGCGAAGGTGTTGTTCAGCTATGTGGAGAGCTGCTACGCCTGCGGGCTGCTGCCGGGCGTGAGCTTCGCCACGGTGCGTCTGAACACCGAGGCCTATGCGGCCGAGGTGCGGGCAGCGGCGCAGGAGTTCGGCGTGGAGGAAGCGGTGGTCCGGGCGATCATCCATGCCGAATCGGCGTTCCGGCCCAACGCCGTGTCCCATGCCGGGGCACAGGGCCTGATGCAGCTGATTCCCGCCACCGCCAGCCGGTTCGGGGTGGGGGACGTGTTCGACCCCAACCAGAACATCCGGGGCGGCGTGCAGTACCTGGCCTGGCTGCTCAAGCGCTTCAACAACGACCTGACGCTGGCCTCGGCCGGCTACAACGCCGGCGAGGGCGCCGTGGACCGCCATGGCGGCGTGCCGCCCTACGCCGAAACCCAGCGCTACGTCCAGCGTGTCGCCCAGCTGGCCGACCGCTACCGCGGGGCCCTGTCGGCCCAGTGAGGTGATCGGCGGCGTTGTCGCTGCCTCACTCCCTCCGCTACAATTGCGCGTCTTTGCAGGGCCGGCCGGTCCTGCATCTCGATTTTCAGCCACTTAGCAAGTATTTCGGAGAGCCGGATGGCTAACGAAGGGGTCAACTCAGGCCGTCGCCGCTTCCTGACCGCCACCACCGCCGTCGTTGGCGCGGTCGGTGTGGTCGGGGTCGCGGTGCCGTTCATCAGCACCTGGAAGCCCAGCGCACGAGCCCAGGTGGCCGGTGCGCCGGTGTCCGTGGACATCAGCAAGATCGACGGCGAGCCGGGCATGCGCATGATCGTGCAGTGGCGCGGCAAGCCGGTCTGGATCTTCAAGCGCTCGCCGGAACAGCTGGCCGCCCTGCCCGGGTTGGACGGCAGCCTGCGCGATCCGGACTCCACCAACGAGGACCAGACCCCGGCCTTCGCGCGCAACCCGGTCCGGGCCATCAAGCCCGAACTGGCCGTGATCGTCGGCATCTGCACCCACCTGGGCTGCTCGCCTTCCTACGTGCCCGAGCTGCAGCCGCAGGCCTTCGACAGCGAATGGCAGGGCGGCTTCTACTGCCCCTGCCACAACTCGCGCTTCGACCTGGCCGGCCGCGTGTTCCAGGGCGTGCCCGCCCCGTCGAACCTCGAGATCCCGCCCTACCACTTCGTTGACGACACCCATCTTATCGTTGGTGTCGCCCCTGAAGGAGCCGTCTAATGGCCAACGTCATCGCACGCACCACTGAAAGCGTCGTCGGTTGGTTCAACGCCCGTACGCCCGGCCTGGTGCCCTTCTACAAGAAGCACATGTCGGAGTACTACGCTCCGAAGAACTTCAACATCTGGTACATCTTCGGCGCGCTGTCGATGCTGGTGCTGGTCAACCAGATCGTCACCGGCATCTTCCTGACGATGCACTACAAGCCGAGCGCGGCGGAAGCCTTTGCCTCGGTCGAATACATCATGCGCGACGTGGAGTGGGGCTGGCTGATCCGCTACATGCACAGCACCGGCGCGTCGCTGTTGTTCGTGGTGGTGTACCTGCACATGTTCCGCGGCCTGATCTACGGCTCGTACCAGAAGCCGCGCGAGCTGGTCTGGGTGCTGGGCATGATGATCTTCCTGGTGCTGATGGCCGAAGCCTTCATGGGCTACGTGCTGCCCTGGGGCCAGATGTCGTACTGGGGCGCGCAGGTCATCATCAACCTGTTCGGCGCCATCCCGGTGGTGGGCAACGGCCTGACCGAGTGGATCCGCGGCGACTACCTGGTGGCCGACGCCACGCTCAACCGCTTCTTCGCGCTGCACGTGATCGCGCTGCCGCTGGTGCTGCTGCTGCTGGTGGTGCTGCACATCGGCGCCCTGCACGAGGTGGGGTCCAACAACCCCGACGGCGTGGACATCAAGAAGGTCAAGGACAAGACCACGGGCAAGCCGCTGGACGGCATTGCTTTCCACCCGTACCACACGGTGAAGGACATCTTCTACGCCGGCGGCTTCCTGCTCCTGTTCGCCTTCATCGTGTTCTTCGCGCCCACCATGGGCGGCTGGTTCCTGGAGTGGGACAACTTCATCGAGGCCGATCCGCTGGTGACGCCGGCGCACATCAAGCCGGTGTGGTACTTCACGCCCTACTACGCGATGCTGCGCGCGATCCCCGACAAGCTGTTCGGCGTGATCGTGATGGGCGGCGCGACCCTGATCCTGTTCGCGCTGCCGTGGCTGGACCGCTGCAAGGTCAAGTCCATCCGCTTCCGCCCCATGCTGCACAAGATCCTGATCGCCATCTTCGCGGTGAGCTTCGTGATCCTGGGCTGGCTGGGTGCGCAGGCCGGTTCCGACACCCAGAAGCTGGTGGCCCAGGTCCTGACGACCTACTACTTCGCCTTCTTCATCCTGATGCCGTTCTGGTCCGCCATGGGCCAGACCAAAGAAGTTCCCGAGCGGGTGACCATGCATGAATAAGCTGCGCTTGTTTGCCCTGCTGCTGGCCTTCGTGCCGGCCCTGGGCCTCGCTGCGGGCGGCGGCCCGCTGGAATCGTCCGGTACCGACCTGAGCGACAAGGCGTCGCTGCAGCGCGGCGCCGGCCTGTTCATGAACTACTGCTCAGGCTGCCACGCGCTGACCCTGCATCGGTATTCGCGCATCGCCTCCGACCTGGACCTGGATCCGGCAGTGGTTGAGGCCACCCTGATGCAGGGCGACGCCAAGATCGGCGAGAACATCAACACCGGCATCGCCGCCGGCGACGGTGCCGCCTGGTTCGGCAAGGCGCCGCCCGACCTGAGCCTGACCGCCCGCGCCCGCCTGGGCGGCCCGGACTGGATCTACAGCTATCTCAAGGGTTTCTACGTGGACGAGACCCGGCCGATGGGCTGGAACAACACGGTCTTCCCCGGCGCCTCGATGCCGCACGTGCTTTGGGACCTGCAGGGCATCCAGCGCCCTGTCTATGAGCAGGGTGCCGACGGCTTGCCGCACGTGGCCAAGCTGGAGTTGGCCAAGCCCGGCCGCCTGGACGCCACGCAGTACGACCAGGTGGCCCGCGACATCAGCGCCTTCCTGCAGTACGTGGCCGAGCCGGCCGCGCTCAAGCGCGAGTCGATCGGCGTCTGGGTGATCCTGTTCCTCGCCTTCTTCACCTTCCTGGCCTATCTGCTCAAGGCCGAGTACTGGCGCGACGTGCACTGACCCTCCGGGTCAGTACACCCCACGAGGCCGCCTTTGGGCGGCCTCGTGCGTTTCAGGCCCCGCCAGGCGCCGCGGACCGGCGTTCCGGAGGCTCCCACCGGCACCCAACCGGCCTCCTGCCGGCCGATGGCTTGCGGCGGACCGTGGGTTTCGGGCAGGGTTAGGGCTTCGGGTGACCGCCTGCAAGGGGCTTGCGGCACCGCGAGAGGGAAACCCGATGGCTGCCAGTCCGCGCATCCGCAACGCCCTGACCCTGTTTTCAGCCCGTGACTGCGTGGTCTGCCACCGCGTCCGGCTGGTGCTGGCCGCCAAGGGCGTCACTTACGAACTGGTTCCGGTAGACCCGGGCAATCCGCCCGAGGACCTGGTGGACCTCAACCCCTACCACTCCGTGCCCACCCTGGTGGACCGGGACCTGGTCCTTTACGCCGCTTCGGTGGTTTCGGAGTACCTGGATGAACGCTATCCGCACCCGCCGCTGATGCCGGTGGACCCGCTGTCGCGCGCGCGCCTGCGGCTGGCGATGCTGCGCCTGGAGCACGACTGGGTTCCGCACGTGCAGGCCATCCAGCACGGCACCAAGGCCCAGGCCGACGCCGGCCGCAAGCGCCTCAAGGAGCTTCTGATCGGCGCGCTGCCGCTGTTCAAAGCGTCCAAGTTCTTCCTGAATCCGGAAATGAGCCTGGCCGATTGCGCCATCGCCCCGATCATCTGGCGCCTGCCGGCGCTGGGCATCGTGCTGCCCAAGGAAGCCAAGCTCATCGAGGACTACGGCATGCGGATTTTCCGCAACCCCGCCTATCTGCGCAGCCTGACGACGGAAGAAAAGGCCCTGCGCGAGATTCCAATGTGACCGACGAAGTTGCCGCGATGACGTCCAACCGCCCGTACCTGCTGCGGGCATTGAACGAATGGATCAACGACAACGGCATGACGCCCCACCTGCTGGTGGACGCGGTGCGCGAAGGCGTGCAGGTGCCCGCCTCGGTGGTGAAAGAAGGCCGGGTGGTGCTCAACATCGCTCCGCGCGCGGTGGCGCACCTGGCCATGGACAACCGCGAGGTGCGCTTCATGGCGCGCTTTGGCGGTGTGAGCCAGTCGATCGTGGTGCCGGTGACCGCCGTGATGGCGATCTACGCCCAGGAAACGGGGCAGGGCATGATGCTGCCCGAAGACGGCGCGGTGCTTCCCGATGAGTCTCCCGACCCGACGACGGGTCCCGATGCCGGCGGCGAACCGCCCAAGCGCAGCCACCTGCGGGTCATCAAGTAACCGCGCGACGCTCAGGTCTGGCCGGGCTCCAGGGGCATCGGCCCCACCACCGAACGCAAGCGCCGGCCCTGCAGGACGATGCGGCCGGAGCGACGATCGTCGCCGCCGGTGGAATATTCGAAACCGAAATGGCGCTCCAGTGCCAGCCAGCCGTCGTTGCCCCGGCTGATCCGCATGGTCACCAGGTGCACGCTCTGGTCCAGCCACTGCACGCCCGCCGCACGCAGGCCGCCTGCCCGACACGGGTGGCGGTTTCGGCGGCGCCTCGGCCGGCGTACCAGAAGGCGGCTACGGCCACGGCCAGGACCATGGCGATCAGGGTTGAGAGCATGGGCATAGTGTGGGGACGTTCGGGCAAGGCCGCAAGGCGGACCCCCTGCCGTGAAGGCGCGCGGATGGCTAAGATACGCTCGGATGCCGGCCCGACGGGCCCTCGCCGTTTCGCAGGAGAGCGAAAATGAAACTGGTGTTTCCCAATGGCGAGCACTTGCAGGTGCTCTTGAGCGCCGGCGTTAATCGCATCGGTTCTGGCCCCGACAACGCCGTGGTGCTGGCCGACCCGGCGATCAGCGAACTGCACTGCGAAATCCACGTCACCAGCACCGGTGCCAACCTGCAGGTGCCCGCCGGCGGCGGCCCGGCGACGGTGAACGGCAAGCCGGTGGCCGACATCATGGCGCTGCGCGCCGGCGACCAGATCGGCATCGGTCCCGTCATTGCGCGCTATGCCCTGGTGGAGGCCGCGCGCAGCGTGTCCCCCGGCGGCGCGCCCGCCGGCTCGGACGAAGATTCCGGCGCCACCCGCGTGCGCATGGCGGTGCCCAAGTTCGTGCTGCGCGGTGTTTCCGGCGCGGTGTTCGGCAAGGTGTTCCCGGTGGCCGGGCCGGTGGTGATCGGGCGCGCCCCGGAATGCGACATCTCGGTGCACGCCGAGGAAATTTCGCGGCGCCATGCGCTGGTGAAGCCCACCCAGGAAGGCCTGTCGGTCGAGGACCTGGGGTCGTCCAACGGCACCTACATCAACGCCAAGCGCGTGCAGCAGGGCTTCCTGAATGCCGGCGACGAACTGCGCCTGGACGCGGTGCGCTTCATCGTGGTGGCGCCGGGCATGGAAATGGCGCAGCAGGCTACGCGCGTGGTGCCCAGCGAGGCTGCGGCCGTCGCCGGCAACGGCATGAGCAAGTGGGTGCCGATCATGCTCACCGCCGCGGCGGGGCTGGTGATCGTGGCGCTGGTGGGGAGCCCCGGCGGAGCGCCCCCCCCCCGACGTGTATGTGCGGGGGGGGGGGGGGGGGGGGG
>NZ_JAIBFH010000442.1 GCF_019459675.1 Arenimonas sp. | reverse complement strand
GCCCGCGGGCGCGTCCGGCAGGCGCGCCAGCACCAGGTGGACGATGTTGTCGGTGAAATCGTGCTCGCCGCCGGTGATGAAGATCTTGGTGCCGCTGACCCTGTACGAACCGTCGTCCTGGGGCTCGGCCTTGGTCTTGAGCAGGCCCAGGTCGGAGCCGCAGTGCGGCTCGGTCAGGCACATGGTGCCCGTCCATTCACCGGCGATGATCTTCTTCAGGAAGACTTCCTGCTGCCAGGCTTCGCCGTGGTGCTTGAGCGCTTCGGTGGCGCCGTGCGACAGCAGCGGGTAGTTGCCCCAGCTGAGGTTGGCGGCGTCGATCATTTCCTTGAGCGCCGCGCCGAAGCTTTCCGGCAGGTCCTGGCCGCCCATGGCCTCGGGCGCGGTGATGCCGGCCCAGCCGCCGTCGACGAACTGCGCGTAGGCCTCCTTGAAGCCCGGCGGCGTGGTGACCGCGCCGGTGGCCTTGTCGTGCACGCAGCCCACTTCGTCGCCCACGCCGTTAAGCGGCGCCAGCACGGTTTGGGTGAACTTGGCGGCCTCGTCCATCACGGCGTCCAGCAGGTCGCGCTGGGCGTGTTCGATGCCCAGCCTGGCGTAGAGCTTGTCGGCTTCGATGACGTCGTAGAGCGCGAACTTCATGTCGCGCACGGGAGCGATGTAGCGATTCATGCGGAGTCTTCCTCGGGGTTCAGCGCAGGATGCCGGTCAGGCCGGGCACCGGATCAAGCGCACTCTGGTAGTCGAAGGGGTGGTCGGTGGCCGGTTCGCTGCTGGCGATGCGGCCGGTGAGCTGGTAACGCACGGCGCGGCGGTTGGCCAGCGCCTGGTCCACCGCAGCCTTGGGGCCGGCGGCAGGCGTGAAGGCGTGCTGCACGAGTTCGTTCGAACCCGGCCCCACGCTCAGGCCCGGATCGATGCTGATGCGGGTGGCTTCCTCGCCATTTATCGACAGCGTGGCGTCCAGGCGCGAGAAGCGCATCGGCACCGTGCTGTAGTTCTGGATGCGGATCTGCGCAACCCACTGGCCGTCGGCCTGCACGCGCACTTCCTGCAGCGTGGCCTGGGGCGGGAAAACGCGCTTGGGCGGGCCGCTGGCGCAGCCGGCCAACAGGGCCAGCAACAGCAGGGCAATCGTGGTTTGGAGCTTGCGCATGGGCGGGTATCCGATGGCGAGGGCAACACGCCGAGGATACCAGCCCGTACGTTGCGGCGGCGTGCTCAGCGGGGCGGCGAAACCACGATCAACTCGTCCAGTTCATAGCCCAGCATGCGGGCCCGGCCCTTGAGGTCGTCCAGGGTCTGCGCGTCCAGCGCCGGCTCGCGCGCAAGGATCCACAGGTACTTGCGGTCCGGTTCGCCGACGATGGCCCAGCGGTAGTCCTGGTCCACGGCAATCACCCAGTAATCGGCCCACACGAAGGGCAGCGCCGACAGCCAGCGCGGTGCGAAGCGCACCTGGAGCTTGGCCGGATTGTTGCCGGCCATGCGGGCGACGCCTTCGGACGCCATGGTTTCGCCGTCGGCCTTCACGCAGGCGTTCCGCACAGTCAGTGTGCCGTCTTCACGCGGCGTGTAGGTGGCGGTGACGTCTCGCACGCACTTGCGCTCGAAGTACATCGGAAGGCGGGCGATTTCATGCCAGGTGCCGGCATAGCGCGCCAGGTCGAGGTCGGGCACGGCCTGAAGCGGTGGGCTGGCAAGAGCGGGGGCGCTGAACAGCATCAGCAGCGGCAGGACCAGGTGGCGGACCATGCGGGAGCTCCGGATCTTGGGGGGACTACAGGGTAGCGGCCGGGGCAATGCATGGCCCATGAACCGGGTCAGCCGGCGGCGCTGTCCTTGGCCTGCATCTCGGCCACCAGCCGCTCCTGGAAGGCCTCGAATCCCAGGCCCTGGTCCGCGGCTTCCTGGTGCGCGGCGGCACGCAGCGTGGCCGAGAACACCAGGTCCACCTCGCGGCCCTCGGCGCGCAGCAGGGCCGCGGCGCGCTTGAGGATGGCCAGCACGTGGGCCGCGCTGTGCGAAGTGCCGGCGATCTTGCCGTCCAGGCCCAGCACCCATTCGTTGTCCTTGCGCACGATGCCGCCCAGCAGCTTGCCGCTGCTGTCGCGCAGCTGGGCGTGCGGTTCCCCGAGCTTGTCGGACGGGATGGGTTTGGCGGAGCGCTTGGGCATGGGAAAGCCGTGCAGATAGGACCTGCCGGCGGGCGGGCCCTGTCAGCCCTGGCTCGCGGCGGTTGGCCGAGGATGGGAACTTTACACCCGCACGGTTAGTCTTCGGGTGTCGCCGCTGCCGCGCTGCCCACCGGAACGAGGTTCACCATGTCAAAGGACGCTCCACTTACGCCGCGCGCCAAAGTCCTGCGCCTGGGCGCGATCGCCGCGGGCCTGGGGTTTGCCGCGTTCGCGCTGGCCTTCACGGCGGGCTGGCTGCCGTCGCGTGCGCTTTCACCGTCGGTGATCGTCAACACGCAGGAAAGCGGCGGCATCCACGCCGGCTTCCGGCGCGCACACGCCAAAGGGCTGTGCGTGGCAGGGACCTTTACTTCCAATGGCGGCTTGGCGGGGCTTTCAAGCGCCGGAGTGTTTGGCGTGGGCAGCGTGCCGGTGATCGGGCGACTGTCCACGGCCGGCGCCAACCCCACGGCGCCGGACGCGTCGTCGCCGGTGCGCAGCTTGGCGCTGCAGTTCGCGCTGCCCGGCGGCCAGCAGTGGCGCACGGCCATGAACACGCCGCCGGTGCTGCCGGTCGGCACGCCGGAGAAATTCCATCGGCAGCTGCAGGCGCTGGCCCCGGACCCGGCCACCGGCAAGCCCGATCCCGCCCGCATCGCCGCTTTCTTCGCCGCCCATCCCGAAAGCGCCGAGTTCCGCGCCTGGCAGGCGGGCAACAAACCCAGCTCCAGCTTCGCCACCACGCGCTACCACTCGATCAATGCCTTCGTGCTGGTGGCGCCCGATGGCCAGCGCCAGGCGGTGCGCTGGGCGATGGTGCCCGACGCCATGCCCGAGCCGCTGGGTGCCGGGCCGCATGAGCCCGATTCCCTGCAGCGTGAATTCGCCGCGCGCGTTGGCAGCGCACCCGTTCGCTGGGCCATGGAGTTCACGCTGGCCGGCCCGGGTGACGCCACCGCCGACGCCACGCGCGCCTGGCCCGAATCACGCCAGCGCATCGTGGCCGGCGTGCTGGAAATCACCGAGGCCAGCGAGCAGGAAACCAGCGCCTGCAACGGCATCAACTTCGACCCGCTGGTGCTGCCGCGCGGCATCGAGGCTTCGGACGATCCCATCCTGGCGGCCCGCTCGGCTGCCTACGCCGAATCGCTGCGCCGCCGCGCCCGCGAACATCGCCAGGAGGCTGCGCCATGAACGAAGGCATGCAGACAAGCACCCGCTACGGCGCGCTGTCGCGCTGGCTGCACTGGTCCATGGCAGCGCTGATCATCGGCATGGTGTTCGTGGGCGCAGCCATGGTGGACAGCGTGGCCGCATGGCAGCCCACTGCCGTGCAGCTGCACAAATGGCTGGGCCTGAGCCTGCTGGTGCTGGTGGTGCTTCGGCTGGTGTATCGGCTGCGACACCCGGCGCCACCGCTGCCGGCCGACTTGCCCAGGCTGCAGGCGCTGGGCGCGCGCGGGGCGCACGTTGCGCTGTACGCGCTGATGTTCGCCATGCCCCTGGTGGGTTGGGCGATGCAGGGCGCCGCCGGCACGCCGGTGGTGATGCCCGGCGGCTGGGTGTTGCCGGCGCTGGTGGCGCCCGACCTGGCGACCTATGGCCTGCTGCGAGATGCGCATGCGGTGCTGGCGTACGCGCTGTTCGCGCTGGTGCTGCTGCATGCAGGCGCCGGCCTTTACCACGGCTTCGTGCGGCGCGATGGCGTGCTGGCTACGATGCTGGGCGGCGCGGTGAGCGCCGAGCCGGATGCGCCCGAAAGCCTGCCGGCCATAGAAGAGCCCTCAACGGCAGCAGCGGCACCGCCGTCGGGCGAAGCCGGGCGGGGCGAGGGCAGCTGAGCGGCGGTTTGGCGGGACGTTTCACCGGGCGCCATTCCAGGGGTTTGCGTTGTTTCAAGGCCTGCGCCGCCAAGTCCCGCCGGGCGACTGTGGAATAATCACTGGCATCCCAAGAGCACACCAGCGAGCCGCATGAGCGTGCGCAAGAGACTTCTCAACGTGGGCGGCGGCAGCAAGCGCATCGGCCTGCCCCCGCAGTACGCGGGCGTGGAGCACCTGCTGCTCGACATCGACCCGGCCGGCGAACCGGACGTGCTGTGCGACGCGCGCGAGCTGGGCACGCTCGAGCCGGCGCAGTTCGACGTCATCTACTGCTCGCACAACCTCGAGCACTACCACCGGCACGAGGTGCCCAGGGTGTTGGCCGGGTTCATGCACGTGCTCAGGTCCGACGGTTACGCGCACATCCGCGTGCCGGACATGCAGGCCGTGATGCAGCTGGCCGTGGAGCGCAAGCTGGACCTGGAAGACGTGCTGTACCAATCACCGGCCGGGCCGATCATGGTGCTGGACGTGATGTACGGGCTGGGCTCCCAGATCGAGCGCAGCGGTGTGGATTTCTACGCGCACAAGACCGGTTTCACCCAGAAGTCCCTGCTCAAGCTGCTGCGCGGGGCGGGCTTCGCCAACGTGTTCTGCGGCACTGGCAACCTCGAGGTGAACGCGCTTGCGTTCAAGGGCCAGCCCGACGCGCAGACGCGCGCGCTGTTTTCGCTGCCGGCGGTCTGAGCGAACAATCGGCGGCAACAAAAAGGGCCTGCCATTGCTGGCAAGCCCCTGTTTTGTATGGTGGCCGAGGACGGAATTGAACCGCCGACACGGGGATTTTCAATCCCCTGCTCTACCAACTGAGCTACTCGGCCAGAGACTGGCTGGAACGCCGCTCCGGCGGGGCCGGAACGAGCGGGAAATGATAACGGAACCGGGCTGGCCTAGGCAAGCAGGTCCGGATGGGCGTCGCTGGGCCCGCCAGCTACTAAACAACCGATGAACGTTCACGCTGCAGGCTATGGGCGGCGGTCGGATCCGGGAGTAAGTTCGAACCAGGCCCAGACGGGGCCATTGAAAGGAGCATTGCCATGGCCCTCCGCCTTGCTTTCCTGATGATCGGAGCCACCGTTGGAATGGCGCTTGCCGCCCCGGCGCTTGCCATCAACGACGCTGCCGACGACGCCAAAGACGCCATCCGCCTGGAAGCCGCCCGCGCCAACGCTGGGGAGCCGGTCAAGACGGTTCGCTTCCTGCGGGCGGTGGACAGCTATGAGGTGGTCGGCGGCACGGCCGTCCTGGTTTGGGAAACGAACACCAAGGCCTGGCTGGTGGACCTGCGCTCCAGCGCAAGCTGCCGCCCGCGCGACCTCGACAGCGGCTGGGCCATCGGCCTGGAGTCGGCCTACGACACCATGAACACCAGCAACGGCTACGTGGTGGGCCGTGACAGCATGCGCTGCAAGATCACGCAGATTCGCGAAGTGGACGTGCCGGCCATGCGCGCGGCCGAACGTTCTGCGCAGGTGGCTGCCAAGGACTGAAGCAGCTGCGCGGTTGCGCGAGGGCCCGCGCTTGCGCGGGCCTTTTTATTCAGGAAACGGGCGGCACGTAGCCGGCGGGTTTGTCGGCGCCGTCGCCGAAGAGGAACTTCTCCATCTCGCCCTCCAGGAACACCCGGTGCTTGGGGTCCATGGGCGAAAGCCGGTTTTCGTTGATCAGCATGGTCTGGTGCGCCAGCCACTGCTGCCAGGCCTCGCGGCTTATTTCGGCGAACACGCGCTTGCCCAGTGGCCCGGGCCAGGGCACGAAGGCCAGGCCTTCGGCTTCGCGCTGGAGTTTGTGGCAGTGCACGGTGCGGGTCATGGCGTCAGGCTTCCCAGTAGTTTCTTCACCGGCGCGGGCAGTCCCACGTCGGCTAGTTGGTCGAAAGGCTGCCAGCGAAGGTCGTCGTGCTGGGCGGTGCCGGTGTCGGCAATGCGCCAGCCCAGCGGTTCGATGTGCAGGCGGTAGTGGCTGAAGGTGTGTTCTATCAACGGCAGCGCGTCCGGGGTGTCGAAGTCGGCGCCGGCGTGGCGGGCCACGAAGGCGCGCGCTTCGTCATGGTCGCTGGCTTCGGGCAGCGACCACAGGCCCGACCAGACGCCCGTGGACGGCCGCCGCGCCAGCAGCACGTGGCCGCGCGAATCGCGCAGCAGCAGCATCAGCGTGCGGCGCTCGGGCAGGGGCTTGCCGGGCTTGGCCTCGGGCAGTTGTTCCACCAGGCCTTCGCGGCGCGCCACGCAGCCCTGCTGCAGCGGGCACAGCACGCACGCCGGATCGTGGCGCGTGCACAGGGTGGCGCCGAAATCCATGATGGCCTGGGTGTAGTCGGCCAGCCGCGCCTGCGGCAGGTGGTTTTCGGCGATGGTCCACAGCTGCTTCTCGACGGCGCTGCCGCCGGGCCAGCCGCCGATGCCGTGGAAGCGGCACAGCGTGCGCTTGACGTTGCCGTCCAGGATGGCGAAGCGCAGTCCGTGCGCCTGCGCCAGAATCGCGCCGGCGGTGCTGCGGCCGATGCCGGGCAGGGCGATCAGTTCGTCGAGTTCGCGGGGCAGGTCACCGCCGTGCTTTTCCACGCACACCTGCGCAGCCTTGTGCAGGTTGCGCGCGCGGGCGTAGTAGCCAAGCCCGGCCCACAGCGCGTGCACCTTGTCGGTGTCGGCGGCGGCCAGGTCGGGCAGGGTGGGCAGCGCGTCCAGGAAGCGCGCGTAGTAGGGGATCACCGTCTGCACCTGGGTCTGCTGCAGCATGATTTCCGACAGCCACACCCGATAGGGCGTGCGCGGATGCTGCCAGGGCAGGTCGTGGCGGCCGTCGCGATCAAACCAGTCCAGCAGCGTGGCGGCGAACTCGCTCACGGCTGGGGCTCGGGTTCGGCCGGGGCGTCTTCTTCCATCTGCACGCTGATGCCTTCCAGGGTGGCGCCGGCCACTTCCACGCGGGGCGTGGACAGCGTTCCCACCAGCGGCGGCAGCGGCGCGGCATCGCCGGCGTCGAGCCAGCCTGTGATCTCGGGTACAACCAACCGGCCTTCAAAGCGCGTTTCATCGCGCACCACCGTCAGCGCCAGCGGCGCGCTGAAATCGCCCGCGCCTTCATAGGCCAGCGTGTAGGCCAGCGGCGAAGTGGATGCCGACATCGGTGGCGGCAGCGCCGGCCAGCCTTCGGGCCACTGCCTGATCGTGCCCTGCAGGCTGAGGGTGGTGGTGTTGCCGAAGCTGGCCGCGCCCTTGGCGTCCATGTCGGGAACCGGCGACTGCGATGTCAGCGCCAGTGCCGCGATGTCGAGCCGTGTCTGCGTGCCGCTGGCGTCGAAGCGGCCGTTGGCGGCGAGCGTCCAGGGCACGTCCACGCTTTCGCTGCGCAGGCGGCCCTTGCCGGCAAACTCGACGTCCGACGCCAGCCCGGCCGTGGCAAGCTTGGCCGTGATGTCGAAGTCGAGCGTGGTGCCTGCCTGGGTGAACACGCCGGCGGCCGTGATTCGTGCCGCGCTGCCTTCGCGCAGTTCGGGCAGCTGCAGCTGCAGGTCATTTATCCTCCAGCTTCCGCCGACGACGCTGCCGTCCTCAACCTGCAGGCCGCGGGTGAGCGTGGGCAGTTCGAACGGCGCTTCGGGCCGGGTGGCCTGCCAGTCGGCGAGTGCGGCCAGGCTGAGCGCCGGGCGCTGCAGTTCGATGCGCGTGATCACCAGCGACCCGCCGCCGGTGATGGTGTCCCAGGGCAACGAGACTTCGGCGCGTGTGGCCGTGGGCCGCGGCGCCGCGGCCCCCGGGGGGGGGGCCCCC
>NZ_JAIBFH010000436.1 GCF_019459675.1 Arenimonas sp. | reverse complement strand
CGGGGCCCGGGGCGTGGCTATCGCCCTGTCCGCCCGCCTGCCGCGGCCCTACCCGGGGGCCCTGCGGGCGCGCCACCCCCACCACCCCCCCGCGGCCCAGCGCCAGCGCGCCAGGCGGGCGCGGGCGCTGGCGGGCGCGCCCCGGGTGCTGCTGGCCGATGAACCCACCTCGGCGCTGGACCCGCGCCTGGCCCGCGAAACCCTGGACCTGCTCGACCGGCTGCGCCGCGACCTGGGTTTGTCGGTGCTGCTGGTGAGCCACGACCTGCCGCTGGTGGCGACCTATGCCCAGCGCGTGGCGATCCTGCGCCGCGGCGAACTGGTGGAGCGCGGCGACGCGCAGACCGTGTTCGCCCAACCCGCGCATCCCTACACCCGCGAACTGCTGGCCGCCGAACACCTGCCGCCGCCCGAACCGGCCACGCCCGGAACGCTGCTGCTGGAGCTTGCCTCGCTGGGCGTGCGCTACCCGCGCGCACCGTCCCCGGCACTTGGCGACGCCAGCCTGCAGCTGCACCGCGGTGAGTGCCTGGCCCTGGTGGGCGAAAGCGGCAGCGGAAAAAGTACGCTGGGCCGGGCCGTGCTGCGGCTGGCCCGAAGCGGCGTCACCGGCCGCATCCTGCTGGACGGGGAAGACCTGCTGGAGGCCGGCACCGTTCGCCTGCGCGCCCTGCGCAGGCGCATTGGCGTCGTGTTCCAGGACCCGTACGCGTCGCTGGATCCGCGCATGCGGGTGGCCGACCTGATCGCGCAACCGCTGCGCATCCACGGCATCGGCGACCACGCCTCGCAGCGCACCCAGGCCCTGGGCCTGCTGGCCGACGTGGGACTGGACGCCGGCCTGGCGCGGCACTGGCCGCATCAACTTTCGGGCGGCCAGCGCCAGCGGGTGGCCATCGCCCGCGCCCTGGCCACCAACCCGGACCTGTTGGTTTGCGATGAAGCAGTATCGGCGCTGGACGCCCATCACCGCGCCGGCGTGCTGGCGCTGCTGCAGCGCCTCAAGCGCCAGCGCGGGCTGGCGCTGCTGTTCATCACCCATGATTTCGGCGCCGCGCGGGCCTTGGCCGAGCGTACGGCGGTGATTGTCGATGGACGCATTACGGACTGCGGGCCAACGGCCGACATCCTGGCCGGCGCGGCGCGGGCCGGCTGATACACTCGATTGACCCCGGGGAAGGGGGCGACCGAGAGCCCATGACGCAGCGTCCGATGTCCCCCAACCTGGCCACGCCCGTTCCGCACGCCCTGGCGCGCGGCGACGACCCGGCCGCGCTGGCCGCCGAAAACGGCCGGCTGCGGGTGGACGTGGAGCGCCTGGGCCGGGCCGAGCGCCTGCAGCGCGCGCTGTTCGCCATCAGCGACCTGGCCAGCTCCGGAGAAGAAACCGCAGTGGTGCTGCGCGGGCTGCATGAGATCGTCGGCCGGCTGATGTACGCCGAGAACTTCTACATCGTGCGCTATTCGCCCGAAAGCGAAGCGCTGCGCTTCATCTACTTCGCCGACAGCGTGGACCCGGTCCGTCCCGACCCCCTGGAAGAGTTTCCCGCCAGCGCCATGGCCAGCAGCCTCACGCTGGCCCTGATCCGCCACGGCCGGCCTGTGCTGGGGCCCTCCAGCCAGGTGCGTCGCGAACTGGGCGTGGTGCGCGACGCGGCACACGGCCCCGACAGCGACGACTGGCTGGGCGTGCCCATGCTGGACGAAGGCGTGGTGCGCGGCGCCGTGGTGGTGCAGAGCTACGACCCCACCGCCCGCTACAGCGACGAGGACAGCGTGCTGCTGGCCTACGTCGCCCAGCACATCCTCACGGCGCTGGCCCGCCGCGACGCCCAGGAGGAACTGGAGCGGCGCGTGGACGAACGCACCCGCGAGCTTCGCGAGCAGGTGACCGAGCGCGAGCGCAGCGAACGCCTGCAGGCGGCGCTGTTCCGGATCGCGGAACAGGCCGGCCGCAGCGAAAGCATCGAGGTGTTCTACGCCGAAGTCCACGGCATCGTCAGCGCCCTGCTGGACGCACGAAACTTCTTCATCGCCCTGCTCACCGAGGACGGCACGGAGCTCGACTTCCCCTACTCGGTGGACGAACGCGACCAGAAGCGTCCGCGCCGACGCCTGGCCAAAGGCCTCACCGAGTTCGTGCTGACGTCGGGCCAGCCCCTGCTGGCCGACCAGAACGCCATCCACGCCATGGTGGCGGAAGGCCAGGTGCAGTCGTTCGGCACGCCGTCGGTCTGCTGGCTGGGCGTGCCGCTGAACCTGGAGGGCCGTGCGGCCGGCGTCATCGCCGTGCAGAGCTACACGCCCGATTACGTCTACACCCGGCGCGACCAGGAACTGCTCAGCTTTGTTTCGTTCCACATCGCCCAGGCGCTCGAACGCCGGCAGGCCAACGAGTCGCTGCGCCAGGCCTATGCCGAGCTGGAGCAGCGCGTGGCGTCGCGCACCAGCGAACTGGCCGACGCCAACCGCGAACTGCTGGACCAGATCTCGGTGCGCGAACGCATGGAGCACAAGCTCAAGCACGAAGCCCTGCACGACACCCTGACCGGCTTGCCCAACCGCAGCCACCTGCTGGGCCGGATGGGCATGGCGCTGTCGCGCTTCCGGCACGACCCCAAGCAGCTGTTCGCGGTGCTGTTCCTGGACCTGGACCGGTTCAAGGTGGTGAACGACTCGGTCGGCCACCTCGTGGGCGACGAACTGCTCAAGGAAGCCGCGCGCCGCATCGGCCGCTGCGTTCGCGACCCCGACATGGTGGCGCGCCTGGGCGGCGACGAGTTCGCGATCGTGCTCGACTTCATCCACACCGACAACGATGCGGTGGCCGTGGCCGAGCGGGTGATCGCCGCGTTGGCCGAGCCGATGCGCATCGCTGGCAAGGAGCTCTACACCTCGGCCAGCATCGGCATCGCGCTGGTGGACCCGCGCTACCGCAGCCCCGAAGAGCTGCTTCGCGACGCCGACGTGGCCATGTACCGCGCCAAGGCCAATGGCCGCCAGCGCTTCGCCATATTCGACGAACAGCTGCACGAAGCCGCGCTGCGCCTGCTCGAACTGGAGGGCGACCTGCGACGGGCGCTCCAGCGCCATGAGTTCGAGCCGCACTACCAGCCCATCATCAGCCTGGCCGACGGCGGTGTGGTCGGGTTTGAGGCGCTCATGCGCTGGCACCACCCGGCACGCGGCCTGTGTTCGCCGGGCGAGTTCATCGGCATTGCCGAAGAAACCGGCAGCCTGGAACAGATGGACTGGCAGATCTACGACCTGGTCTGCCGCGACATCAAGCGCCTGGGCACGGGCAAGGCCTACACCACGCTCAACGTCTCACCCCGCCACCTGCGCGCCCCGGGCTTCGACCAGAAGCTGCTTGAGCTGATGTCGCGCCACGGCGTCAAGCGCGGCCAGCTGCGGCTGGAAGTCACCGAAGGCGCACTTCTGGAACAGCCCGAGGTGGTGCAGGCCTGCCTGGGCCAGCTGCGCGACGCCGGCGTGGCGACGCTGCTGGACGATTTCGGCACCGGCTATTCGTCGCTGTCGTACCTGCACCGCTTCCCGCTGCACGGGCTGAAGATCGACCGCAGCTTCGTGGCCGAACTGCGCAGCGGCGAAAGCGGCGGCAGCACCGCCATCGTGCGCGCCATCCGGCTGCTGGCCGATTCGCTGGGACTGGAAGTGATCGCCGAAGGCATCGAAACCGAAGACCAGCGCTACCAGCTGCGCCTGCTCG
>NZ_JAIBFH010000433.1 GCF_019459675.1 Arenimonas sp. | reverse complement strand
TCGCCGCCGGCGGCCAGGGCGCGCCGCTGATGCCGGCCTTCCATGTCGCCGTGATGCATTCGCCGGATGAAGACCGCGCCATCCTCAACCTGGGCGGCATCGCCAACCTGACGCTGCTGCCGCGCCAGGGCGACGTGCGCGGCTTCGACACCGGCCCGGCCAACGGCCTGATGGACGCGTGGTGCCTGCGCCACCGCGGCCTGCCTTACGACCGCGACGCCTGCTTCGCACGCGAGGGCCGTGTTCACGAAGGCCTGCTGGCGCGCCTGCTGGCCGAGCCCTGGTTTGCCGTGCCGCCGCCAAAGAGCACCGGCCGCGACCAGTTCCAGCTGGCCTGGCTGCAGGCGCACATGGGCGCCGAAACGATTGCGCCGGCCGACGTCCAGGCCACGCTGTGCGAGCTGAGCGCGGCAACCATCGCTGATGGGCTGCGCGCCACGCTGCCCGGCGCAAACCGACTGCTGGTGTGCGGCGGCGGCGTGCACAACCCGCTGCTGATGGAGCGATTGGCGCACCGGCTGCCCGGCGTGGACGTCGCCAGCACGGCCGCCCTGGGCCTGGATCCGGATTTCATCGAAGCTGCCGGCTTCGCCTGGCTGGCGCGGGAAACCCTGGCGGGGCGGCCGGGGAACCTGCCCAGCGTCACCGGCGCGCGCGGGCCCAGGGTGCTGGGTTCGATCCACCGCGGCTGATCAGCCGCCCGACTCCGTCTTCCGGCGGTCACTCTTGCGGCGTTCTTCTTCCACCAGGTAGGACGGCGCGTCGTCAGGCAGGCTGCTCATGGCGGCCATCGCTTCTTCGAAGGCGCGGGCTTCGTCATCGTTCCAGGCGCCCGTCAGGCGGGCGATGTCGCCGGGCACCGGGGCCGGCTCAGGCTCGATGATGCCCAGCGCCTGCTTGAGCAGCAGCAGCATGACGTCATTGAGCGGCCAGCCCTTCTGGCGAGCGATCTCCTTGATGCGCTCGGCTACCCGCTCGTCAATGTCGCGAAGCAGGAAGTCGGCCATGGCCTCGATCCTTGGGGGGCTTCCAGCATACGGCCAGTTGCGCCGACTGCAAGAGTTTGCGGGCGATGGGCCCGAGGTTTACTTCGGCGGCTCGGCGTAGCCCGCGTTGCCGAGAGACTGGTCTATCAGGCCCGCACGCAGCATGAACAGGTAGAGGAACACGCCCGGCAGCGCCACCAGCGTCGTCACAAGGTAGAAATTGACGTAGCCCAGCGATTCGATCAGCGCGCCGGCCGTCGTGCCCGTCAGCAGCCGCCCGACGATGCTCGAAGCAGCCGAAAGCAGCGCGAACTGGGTCGCCGTGAAGGCCAGGTTGCACAGCGCCGACAGGTAGGCCACCACCACCACGCCGCCGATGCCGCTGGAGAAATTCTCGAACCCGATGGTGAACGCCAGCAAACCGTTGGAGTGACCCACCGAGGCCAGCCACGCAAAACTGAGGTTGGAGGCGGCCATCAGTACCAGCGCCACCAGCACCGAACGCTTCACGCCCAGCCCGGCATACAGCATGCCGCCGACGAAAATGCCAACCAAGTACGCGATGAAGCCCACGCCGACATCCCAGGTGGCGATTTCCTCGTTGCTGAAGCCCAGGTCGTTGAGCAGCAGGCGCAGCGTCAGGTTCGCCAGCGTGTCGCCAATCTTGTGCAGCATGACGAACAGCAGCACCAGGATGGCGCCGCGGCGCAGGAAGAATTCGCCCAGCGGCCCGACCACCGATTGCCACGCCTGGCGCCAGCCGCGGTGCACTGCCACCACGACGTGCCGCGCCGGTTCGCCCAGCACCAGGCCGGTGAGCATCGCCGGAAGTGCGAACGCGGCGCACAGCAGGTATGCCGTGCTCCAGTCGCCCAGCGTAGCCACGTACAGCGCCAGCGAGCCTGCCGCTACCGAACCGATACGCCAGCCATACTGCGACATGCCCGAGCCCACGCCCAACTGCTCGGGGCGCAGCGTCTCGATCCGGTAGGCGTCGATGACGATGTCATACGTAGCGCCGGCGACGCCCACGGCCACCGCCGCCATCGCTACTCGCATCAGGTCGTCGCTGGGGTCCAGCATGCCCAGCCAGCCCACCGCCAGCATCACCAGCGTGCCGGCCAGCAGCAGCCATGACACACGCTGGCCCAGCCGCCCCAGCAGCGGGATGCGGAAGCCGTCCACCAACGGCGCCCAGAGGAACTTGAAGTTGTAGACCAGGAAGGCCAGCGAGAACGCCGTGACGCTCTTCTTGTCGATGCCGTCCTGGGCCAGGCGGGTGGTGAGCGTGGCGCCGATCATCGCGTACGGGAAGCCCGACGACAGCCCCAGCATCAGCGCCGCCAGCGGCTCACGCTCGAAGTAGGGGCGCAGGCTGGCCGGCAACCGGTCGCGCCAGGACGCCACCGCGCTCACGCGTACTCCACGGCGTAGGGCGCGTGGTCGGAGAATTTCGGCTCGGCGTGGATCGAACAGGCCTTGAGGCGGTCGCGCAGCGACGGCGACACCACCTGGTAGTCAATGCGCCAGCCGACGTTCTTGGCGCGCGCAGCGCCGCGCTGGCTCCACCAGGTGTAGTCCTCGCCGTCCGGCCGGAGGTGGCGATAGCTGTCCACCCAGCCGCGCTGGGCAAACAGCAGGTCCAGCCAGGCGCGCTCCTCGGGCAGGCAGCCGGAGTTCTTCTGGTTCGACGTCCAGTTCCTGATGTCCTTGCGCGTGTGCACGATGTTCCAGTCGCCGCAGATCACGTAGTCGCGGCCGCTGGCCAGCCACTGGTCCAGGATCGGCGTAAACCACTCCATGCAGCGGAACTTGAACTGTTGGCGCAGGTCCCCCGACGAGCCGGAAGGGAAGTACAGCGACACCACGCTGAGGTTTCCATGGCGCGTCTCGATATAGCGCCCCTCTTCGTCGAACTCGGCCCAGCCCAGCGCCGTGCGCACTTGATCGGGTTCGCGCCGGCTGTAGATGCCCACGCCGCTGTATCCCTTCTTGGTGGTCGCGTCGCGGAAGTGGGCCTGGTAGCCGGCCGGCAACATCGCCTCCACCCGCAGCTGGTGCTCCTGTGCCTTGGTTTCCTGGACGCAGACAAAGTCGGCGTCCTGGCCGGGCAGCCAGTCGAAGAAACCCTTGGTGGTGGCCGATCGCAGGCCGTTGGCGTTGAAACTGATGATCTTCACGAGGAACGCAGGGCCGGGGTCGGGGATGGCAAAGGGTAGCCCAAACCCGATGCCGCGGGGCCGGGGCCACCCGCCCCCGGCGGGTGGCCAAAAAGGGTTTTGACAGCGGGGCCCCGCCATGAAACCCCCAAA
>NZ_JAIBFH010000420.1 GCF_019459675.1 Arenimonas sp. | reverse complement strand
GCTGACGTTGATGTTCGTGGTGGGCGCCGTGATGCTGGTGCTGCTGTTCAACCTGGCGCGCGGAATGGCCTGAGGCGGGCCGAGCCGCGGGCTGGCCTGCGCGCACGCGTGCCGGCCCCGCAAAGTCCGCGGGCGCGCGCCGGCCGGGACGCCGCCAGCGCCGCCAGCAACTCCTGCGCCACCGACGCCGCGGCCAGCGAGGTGATTTCGCTGGTGTCGAAGGGCGGGCTGACTTCCACCACGTCCATGCCGACGATGGGCAGCCCGGCGAGGCCGCGCACCAGCTGCAGCGCCTGGTGGGTGCTGAAGCCGCCCACCACGGGCGTGCCGGTGCCGGGTGCATAGGCCGGGTCCAGGAAATCGATGTCGAAGGTGACGTAGCACTTCATGCCGCCCACGCGCTCGCGGATGGCGGCGATGGCGGCGTCCACCCCGTGCGCGTGCAGCTCGCGGGCATCGAGAACTCGAAACCCGTGCGTTTCGCCGTTGTGGGTGCGCATGCCCAGCTGGATCGAATGCGCCGGGTCCACGTAGCCCAGCCGCGCGGCGTGGAAGAACATGGTGCCGTGGTCGATGCGCCCGTCGGCGTCGCGCCATGTGTCGCTGTGGGCGTCGAAATGCACCAGGGCCATCGGGCCGTGCACGGCGTGCAGCGCCCGCAGAACCGGGAAGCTCACGAAGTGGTCGCCGCCCAGCGTCAGCGGCACCACGCCGTGGGCGAGGATGCCGGCGTACGCCGCGGTTATGGCGTCAGGCGCTTCGTGCGGGCGGCCCGAATCGAAGTAAACGTCGCCCCAGTCCACCACGTTCAGGCGCTCCAGCGGGTCGAAGTCCCAGGCGTAGGGCGGGCACCAGGCCAGCGACGCGGAGGCGGCGCGGATGGCGCGCGGCCCCAGGCGGGTGCCGGGGCGGTTGGTGGTGGCGAGGTCGAAGGGCACGCCGACGACGGCGACATCCACGCCGGCCAAGTCCTTGGTATAGCGCCGTCTGAGGAAGCTCGGCGCCCCCGAGTAGGTCGGCTCCGCCTGGCTGCCGTAAGGCGACGTGCGGGTAAAGGCCAGGTCGGTGGTGGCTGGAACGATCGGCGTATCGGAATTCGACATGGAATGCTCCGTTCGGAGATCAGTCCACTCGTCGTTCCTGCCGCAAGGCATCGCCGGGACGAGGGTCACCGGTCCGTCGTGGCGGGGCGCCTACTTCATCGTCGGCATCGTGAATTCGGCCTGCGCGCGCACGCCGGTGGGCCAGCGCGCGGTCACGGTCTTGAGCCGCGTGTAGAAGCGCACGCCGTCCGGGCCATGCATGTGCAGCGGCCCGAACAGGCTGCGCTTCCAGCCACCGAAGCTGTGGAACGCCATGGGCACCGGGATGGGCACGTTGATGCCGACCATGCCCACCTGCACCTGGTGCGCGAACTGCCGGGCGGCGTCGCCGTCACGGGTGAACACCGCCGTGCCGTTGCCGTACTCGTGGCCGTTGACCAGGGCCAGCGCGGCGTCGAAGTCGGCCACGCGCACCACGCACAGGACCGGCCCGAAAATTTCCTCGCGGTAGATCTTCATCTGCGAGGTGACCCGGTCGAACAGGCAGCCGCCCAGGAAGAAGCCGGCTTCGGCGCCCGCGACCTTCCGTCCGCGGCCATCCACCACCAGCGTGGCGCCCTCCGCTACGCCGTCGTCCACGTAGCCGCGCACCTTGTCGCGGTGCGCGCCGGTCACCAGTGGGCCCATGTCGGGGTCGCCCTGGCAGCCCGGGCCGATGCGCAGCGCCTCGACCATGGGCTTGAGCCGCGCCACCAGCGCGTCGGCGGTGGCGTCGCCCACGCACACGGCCACCGAGATGGCCATGCAGCGCTCGCCGGCCGAACCGTAGCCGGCGCCCAGCAGCGCATTCGCCGCGCCTTCGATGTCGGCGTCGGGCAGCAGCACCATGTGGTTCTTGGCGCCGCCCAGGGCCTGCACGCGCTTGCCTTTGGCGCTGCCGCGGGCATAGATGTATTGCGCGATGGGCGTGGAGCCGACGAAGCTCAGCGCCTGCACGCGCGGGTCGTCCAGCAGCGCATCCACGGCTTCCTTGTCCCCGTGCACCACGTTGAACACGCCGTCGGGCAGCCCCGCTTCCGTCAGCAGCCGCGCCAGGATCATCGGCGTGCCGGGATCGCGCTCGGACGGCTTGAGGATGAAGGTGTTGCCGCAGGCCAGCGCCACCGGGAACATCCACATCGGCACCATGCAGGGAAAGTTGAACGGCGTGATGCCGGCCACTACGCCCAGCGGTGCGTATTCGGTCCACGAATCCACGTCGCGGCCCACGTTCATCGAATGCTCGCCCTTGAGCAGGTGCGGCGCACCGCAGGCGAACTCCACCACTTCCAGGCCGCGCGTGAGTTCACCGCGCGCGTCGGCCAGCACCTTGCCGTGCTCGGAGGTGATGCACGCAGCGATTTCGTCCGCGTGCGCTTCCAGCAGTTCCTTGAACTTGAACAGCACCCGGGCGCGGTTGAGCGGGGTGGTGGCGGCCCAGGCCGGGAACGCGGCCTGCGCCGAAGCAATCGCCGCCTCGACATCGGACGTCGAGGCTAGCGCGACGGACGCCTGCACCTGCCCGGTGGCCGGGTCGAAGACATCGGCGTAGCGACCGCTGCCGCCGTCGCGGGCCTGGCCCTGGATGAAGTGCAGGATGCGGCGCGTCTGGGCAGCGTGGGTCATGGGGGTCCCTGGGAGAAAGAACCCCGGCGCTGGTGCGCCGGGGCCGGGAAAAACTCAGCCAGCGAGGGCCTCGGCGGCGGGCACGTAGTCGTAGCCCAGGTCGCGGGCGACCGCTTCATACGTAATTTTACCGGCGTGGACGTTCAGGCCGTTGAGCAGGTGCGGGTCGTCCAGCATCGCCTGGGCGCCCTTGTTGGCCAGCTGCACGGCGAAGGGCAGGGTGGCGTTGGTGAGCGCGAAGGTGGACGTGCGGGCCACGCCGCCCGGCATGTTGGCCACGCAGTAGTGGACGATGCCGTCCACTTCGTAGGTCGGGTTCTGGTGGGTGGTGGCCCGGGACGTCTCGAAGCAGCCGCCCTGGTCGATGGCAACGTCCACCAGCACCGAGCCGGGCCGCAGCAGCGCCAGCTGGGCACGCGACACCAGCTTGGGCGCCGCGGCGCCCGGGATCAGCACCGCGCCGATCACCAGGTCCGTGCGCGGCAGCAGCTGTTCGATGGCGTCGCGGGTGGAATAGATGGTGTTGAGCTGGTGGCCGTAGAGCTCGTCCAGGTACTTCAGCCGGTCCAGCGAGCGGTCGAGGATGGTGACGTTGGCATTCATGCCCATGGCCATGCGCGCGGCGTTGATGCCGACCACGCCGCCGCCGATCACCAGCACTTCGGCCGGCTCCACGCCCGGCACGCCGCCCAGCAGCACGCCCGAGCCGCCCTGGGCTTTCTCCAGCGCGTGCGCGCCGGCCTGGATGGACATGCGCCCCGCCACTTCGCTCATCGGCGCCAGCAGCGGCAGGCCGCCCTTGCGGTCGGTGACGGTTTCGTAGGCGATGCAGGTGGCGCCGGATTTCACCAGGGCCTTGGTTTGCTCGGGATCGGGCGCCAGGTGCAGGTAGGTGTAGAGAATCTGGCCCGTGCGCAGCATCGCGCATTCCACCGGCTGGGGTTCCTTCACCTTGATGATCATGTCGGCCTTGGCGAAGATCACCGCGGCGCTGTCGACGATCGAGGCGCCGGCCTTTTCGTACATTTCGTTGGTCAGGCCGATGGAGAGGCCGCCGTCGCGCTGCACCATTACCTGGTGGCCGTGCGCGGTGAGCTCGCGGACGCCGGCCGGGGTAAGGCCGATGCGGTACTCGTGGTTCTTGATCTCTTTGGGGACGCCGATAAGCATGGAGCTGCCCTCCCGGGGCGGAACTGTTCTTGTGGGGTCGGCCGCCGGTCAGGCGGTGGCGCGTATGGTAGCGGCCAGCCGGTCGAAAATCAGGTCAATGTGGTCTTTTTGCAGGATCAGCGGCGGCGAAAGGGCCAGCACGTCACCGGTGCAGCGCACCATGAGGTTCTGTTCATGGAACGCGTGGTTGAAGGCATCGTAGCCGCGGGCACCGGGCGCGCCCTCGCGCGACGCCAGCTCGACGGCGCCGATCAAGCCGAAGTTGCGGATGTCGATCACGTTGGGCAGCCCCTTCAGCGCGTGGATCGCGTCTTCCCAATACTGGCCCAGTTCGATCGCCTTCTCGAACAGGTTTTCGTCCCGATAGGTGTCCAGCGTGGCCAGGGCGGCCGCGCAGGCCAGCGGGTGGCCTGAATAGGTGTAGCCGTGGAAGAGCTCGATGGCGCCTTCGGGGCCGTGCATGAACGCGTCGTGGATCTTGCCCGTGGCGAACACTGCGCCCATGGGCACGCTGCCGCTGGTGAGCCCCTTGGCCACGGTGATGAGGTCGGGCGTGACGCCGAAGCGCTGCGCCGCGAAGGCCTTGCCGACGCGGCCAAAGCCCGTGATCACTTCGTCGAAGATCAACAGGATGCCGTGCTTGTCGCAGATCTCGCGCAGCCGCTTGAGGTAGCCGTCGGGCGGAATGACCACGCCGGCGCTGCCCGAGATGGGCTCGACGATCACCGCGGCGATGGTGCTGGCATCGTGCAGCGCCACCAGCCGCTCGAGGTCTTCGGCCAACTCCACGCCGTGCTGCGGCAGGCCGCGGTTGAAGGCGTTGCGGCCAATGTCCAGGGTGTGCCGCAGGTGGTCCACGCCGGCCAGCATGGGCCCGAAGAACTTGCGGTTGTTGACCATGCCGCCGACCGAAATGCCGCCGAAGCCGACGCCGTGGTAGCCCTTCTCGCGGCCGATCAGCCGCGTGCGTTGGCCTTCGCCGCGGGCGCGGTGGTAGGCCAGGGCGATCTTGAGCGCGGTGTCCACCGACTCGGAGCCCGAGTTGGTGAAGAAGACGTGGTCCAGGCCATCAGGCGCGATTTCCACCAGCCGCTCGGCCAGCACGAAGGGCAGGGGGTGGCCCATCTGGAAGGTGGGCGCGAAGTCCAGCGTGGCCGCCTGGTCCTGGATGGCCTTGACGATGCGCGGGCGGGCGTGGCCGGCGTTGCAGCACCACAGGCCGCCGGTGCCGTCGAGGATTTCGCGGCCGTCGGTGCTGCGGTAGTACATGCCCTCGGCGCTGGCCAGCAGGCGCGGCGTCTTCTTGAACTGCCGGTTGGCGGTGAACGGCATCCAGAACGCGTCGGTGTGCTCCGGCGCAACGGTGGCTGGGCTGGCGGAAGCGTCGTCGGACGGGCTCATGGCTGGGCTCGGGGCAGGGGGTAAAGCAAGCTTACCGCGTTGAATAAAATTTACAATCATCGGGAAAAAACGGGTTTCATTGACCGGACCCGGGGTGGGTGTTAAATATTCAGCATCATTCGGGAGGCGCGGGCTTTGGATATCGGTGTTCGGCTGCAGGCGGTGCGCAAGGGCAAGGGGCTGAGCCAGCGCGAGCTGGCCAAGCGCGTGGGCGTCACCAATTCCACCATCTCACTGATCGAACAGAACAAGGTCAGCCCGTCCATCAGCTCGCTCAAGAAGGTGCTCGACGGCATCCCGATCTCGCTGGCCGACTTTTTCACCATGGACCTGGCCGACACCGGCGACAGCCCGTTCTACGCCGCCGCCGACCTGCCGGACGTGGGCAACAACGAGGTCCACTACTTCCTGGTGGGCCAGCATCGCGCCAACCGCCAGATGTGCATCCTGCGCGAGGTGATGCCGCCAGGCAGCGACACCGGCGAAACCATGCTCAGCCACGACGGCGAGGAGGGCGGCGTGATCGTCCAGGGCCAGGTGGAGCTGACCGTGGGCGACCAGGTCCGCGTGCTCGGCCCCGGCGAGGCCTATTACTTCGAAAGCCGCCAGCCGCACCGTTTCCGCAACGTCGGCCGCGACGAGGCCATTCTCGTCAGCGCCAACACCCCTCCTTCGTTCTGAGAGCCACCACCATGACCACGCCCAAGACCCGCGAAGACTGGCAGCAGCTGGCCGCCGGCCTGTCCATCCGCCGGCAGGCCTTCATCGACGGCCGTTACGTGGACGCTGCCAGCGGCAAGACCTTCGACTGCATCAGCCCGATCGACGGCCGCGTGCTGGCGGCGGTGGCCGAATGCGGCGCGCAGGACATTGACGTGGCTGTGCGCGCGGCGCGCCGGGCCTTCGATGGCGGCCAGTGGTCGGACGCTTCCCCGCGCCATCGCAAGAAGGTGATCCTGAAGTTCGCCCAGCTGCTCGAAGCGCACGCCGATGAGCTGGCGCTGCTGGAGTCGCTGGACATGGGCAAGCCGGTGGCCGATGCGCTGAACGTGGACGTGGCCGCATCGGTGCGCTGCATGGCCTGGACCGGCGAGGCCATCGACAAGGTTTATGGCGAAGTGGCGTCCACCGGCAGCGACGAACTGGGCCTGGTGACCCGCGAACCGCTGGGCGTGGTGGGCGCGATCGTGCCCTGGAACTTCCCGCTGCTGATGGCCTGCTGGAAGATCGCCCCGGCCCTGGCCATGGGCAACTCGGTGGTGCTCAAGCCGTCGGAAAAATCCCCGCTCAGCGCGCTGCGCATCGCCGAGCTGGCGATGGCGGCCGGCATCCCGGCCGGCGTGTTCAACGTGGTGCCCGGCTTGGGCAAGGAAGCGGGCGAGCCGCTGGCGCTGCACATGGACGTGGACGGCCTGGTGTTCACCGGCTCCACCGCCGTGGGCAAGCACCTGCTCACCTGCGCCGGCCGCTCCAACCTCAAGCGCGCCTACATGGAGTGCGGTGGCAAAAGCCCGAACCTGGTGTTTGCCGACGCCCCGAGCCTCGACCGCGCCGCCAAGGCCGCGGCCAGCGGCATCTTCTACAACCAGGGCGAGGTTTGCACGGCCGCCTCGCGCCTGTTCGTCGAGCGTTCCATCAAGGACGCGTTCGTGGCCAAGGTGGCCGATTACGGCCAGCGCATGCAGCCGCGGCACCCCCTGGACCCGGGTGCGCCGATGGGCGCGATGGTGGACGAGGCGCAGACCGCGCGCGTGCTGGAGTACATCGCCAAAGGCCGCGCCGAAGGCGGCCAGGTGGTGATCGGCGGCGAACGCCTGCAGACCGTGGACGGTGGCTGCTACATCGGCCCGACCATCTTCGACGGCGTCCAGCACGGCCACACCATCGCCCGTGAGGAGATCTTCGGGCCGGTGCTGAGCGTCATCGCCTTCGACACGGAAGAAGACGCCCTGCGCATGGCCAACGACAGCGACTACGGCCTGGCCGCGGGCGTCTTCACCAGCGACCTCAGCCGCGCCCACCGCGTGGCGCGCAAGCTGCGCGCCGGCAGCGTGTGGGTGAATTACTGGGACGGCGGCGACATGACCGCGCCGTTCGGCGGCTACAAGCAGAGCGGCAACGGCCGCGACAAGTCGCTGCACGCTTTCGAGAAGTACACCGAGGTCAAGGCCACCTGGATCAATCTCGAGCCCTGAGGCCAGGCCGCGCCCCGGCGCCTGGCACGGCCCGCCTAACGCGCAACGGGCAGGCGCTGTTCGCGGGTGAGCGATTCGGGATGGTTGCGATGGTAGACGTAGGAGCGCCGCGCCAGGTAGCCACGCTGGCCGCCGTGGGCCAGCAGGCGCCGCATCAGCGCCGATTCCTCGGCATACGCTAGGTCGGGGAAACCGCCCACGGCCAGCATCAGCTCGCGGCGCAGCACCAGCATGCCCACGCCGATGCAATGGTCGAGATGGATGTCCTGCCCGGGGTTGTGGGCGCAGGGAACCATCGAGCTGCCCATCACCCGCATCGGTGAAACCCAGATGTCGACGGCCGGCTCCGCCTCGATCGCCTCGCGGTGGCGGGACAGGTGGTCGGGTTCGATCTCGTCGTCGCTGTCCAGGAAGGCAATCCACGGCGCCCGTGCTTCCAGCAGCAAGCGATTGCGTGAGGCGGCCTGTCCCCGGTTGGCGTGCTGCCAGGTGTGCACGCGGTCGTCGCGCTTCCGGTAAGCGGCGAGCACTTCGGCGGTGCCATCGCTCGAGCCATCGTCGGCCACCAGCAGCTCCCAGGAGGACTCATGCTGGGCCAGCACCGACGCCACCGCGCGCGGAAGCAGGTTGCCGCGGTTGAAGGTGGGGAGCAGGATCGAAAAGTGGGGCAGCGCAGTATCCATTGCTTATTGCACGACAGCGCATGTCGCCAACCCGTGTAGACGGGGTCAGTGCACAGCCCCGCGCGCCGGCGCCGTGGCCCTGCGTTGACGCCGGTCAAGGGGCGGACGCAGTGCGGCGCGCACAGTGGGGCGTGCCTGACCCCCTGCGGCACGCCCCGATGACTCGACATGCGCGTCAAAACCCCACTTTTCCTCACCGCACTGGTGTTGTTGAGCTTCCTGCTGGTTGCCCTGGCCTTGCCCCGCGGCACCCGGGCGACCCTGGCGGGACTGAGCCTGGGCTCCGGGGTCGCGGCGCTGGTGCTGATGGCCTTCGCCTCGGTCCTGGGGGCGCGCTGGAAGCTGGTCGAGTCCGCGTTCGGCGGGCTGGACCGGGTGTACGAAACCCACAAGTGGCTGGGCGTCTGGGCGCTGGCGTTCGCATCGGTGCACCTGGTGTTCAAGGCCGGCATGCCCGGCTGGGAGACGGCGGCGATCATCGACCTGCCGTCTTTCCTGGTGCGGCTGTTGCGCCAGCTTTCGTTCGTGGCGCTGATGCTGATCGTGCTGCTGGCGCTGAACCGGAAGATCCCGTATCGCACCTGGCGCTGGTGGCACAAGCTTTCCGGGCCGCTGTTCGTGGTGGTCGTGCTGCATTGGCTCAGCTTCAAGACGCCGATCGTGCTGGCGTCACCGGCGGGCGCATGGCTGGCGCTGGCCGCCACCCTGGGCATCGTTGCCGCTTTCTACAAGCTGCTGCTGTATCCGTACCTGTCCAACCACGCCGAGTATCGGATCACCCAGGTGGTGCCCGGCCCCTCGGCCGTGAAGCTGGTGATGGCGCCGACTGGCGAAGGCCTCGGGTTCAAGGCGGGGCAGTTTGCTTTCATCTCCATCGGCGAGCCCGGGCTGCGCGAGCCGCACCCGTTCACCATCGCCAGTGCCGGCGAACCCGGCGAACCGGTGCAGTTCGTCATCCGCGCCTTGGGTGATTATACCGGCACGCTGGTGGCGAAGGCGGCCGTGGGCATGCTTGCCGAGGTCCATGCGCCTTTCGGTCGGTTCGCGCGGCCCACGCAGGCTGTCCGTGAAGTGTGGATCGCGGGCGGCGTGGGCATCTCGCCCTTCATCGCCTGGCTCGACGACACCCACGCGGGCGACCTTGAGCGAGTAACCCTGTTCAACTTCCAGACGCCGGGTCGGGCGTTCCCTTCCTCGGAGGAAGTCGAGGCACTGGCCCGGGCGCGGGGCGTGCAATACGTCCCGATGCTGGTGGGGATTGATTCAACGGCGTTCCAGGACCGCTTCGCGCAGCTCGCGCAAACGGCGGGCCCGGACGGGCTGGTGGTCTGCTTCTGTGGCCCCCGCGGACTGCTCGATCACGTGCGCCGGGCGATGGCCAGGCACCACGTGCCCGAGCGCCAGCTGCGCTACGAGTTCTTCGAGTTCCGCTGACCGCCCAGGCGTGGCTCGATGCCGGCCTAGGGTTTGAACCCTGCAGCCTCACCACAGCGCATCGCGCAGCTTGAACCAGGCCATCGCGGCCACCAGCAGCGGCGTGCGCAGGGCGCGGCCGCCGGGGAAGTTGTGGTGCGGGATGCTTTCGAAGACATCCAGGCGCCCGGCCTGGCCGCGTATGGCCTGCGCGACGATGCGACCGGCCAGTCCCGTCGCGGCCACGCCGTGGCCACTGAAGCCCTGCGCGAAGTACACGTTGTCGCCCAGCCGGCCCCAGTGCGGCGCGCGGTTGAGGCTGATGTCGATCAGCCCGCCCCAGACGGTTTCAAACTTGACCCCGCGCAGCTGCGGGAACACGCGGGCCATGCGCCCGGCCATGTTGGCGGCCAGGCGCGGCGGGGGCAGGGTGGAGTAGCTGGCGCGGCCGCCGAACAGCAGGCGGTGGTCGGCGCTGAGCCGGAAATAGTCCAGCGCCCAGTTGGTGTCGGCCACGGCCATGTCGTTGCCGATCAGGCTTCGCGCCCGCTCTTCGCCCAGCGGCCCGGTGGCGCCGATGTAGGTGCCCACGGGCATGATCTTGTCGTCCAGCTCGGGCGCGATGCCGTGCACCAAGGCGTTGCCGGCCAGCACGCAGAAGTCGCCCGCCACTTCGCCCAGGGCCGTCCGCAGGCGGGGACGCGGCCCGCGCGTGAGCGACAGCACGGGCGAGTGCTCGAAGATGCGCACGCCGGCGGCCACCGCGGCACGCGCCAGGCCCAGGGTGTAGTTGAGCGGATGCAGGTGGCCCGAGCGCGGGTCGTACAGCCCGCCCAGGTAGCGCGGGCTGGACAGCTGCGACTGAAGCTGGTCGCGGTCCCACCACTGCAAGGGGTAGGCGTAATTCTCGGCCAGGTCGCGCTGCCAGGCCTTGAGCTCATGCACGTGGCGCGGCTTGATCGCCACGTGTGCGTGGCCGCTGCGCCAGTGGGCGGCGATGTCGTGGCTGGCAATGCGCTCGCGCACCAGGTCCACGCCCTCCACCGACCAGTCGAACAGCTGGCGCGAAACGTCAAGGCCGACCAGTGACGCAATTTTCGACTGATCGCAGCCATAGCCAAAGATCACCTGGCCGCCGTTGCGTCCCGACGCGCCCCAGCCGACGCGATGGGCCTCCACCACCACCACGTCCAGCCCGGCCTGCGCCAGCTCCAGCGCCGCGGACAGGCCCGTCAGGCCCGCGCCCAGCACGATCACGTCGGCGGTGAGGCGGCCCTCCAGCCGGGCATGCTCCGGCGCCGGCGTGGCGCTTCGCGAATACCAGGAGTCCACGTGCGCGGACGGGTTGCGCACGGTCATCTCACACCGTCCGCAGGTACCAGTCGTACTCCAGCGTGGTCACTTCGCGGTTGAAGCTGCGAAGCTCCTTGAGCTTCTGCTGGCCGAAGATGTGCCGGAACGATTCACCGAAATGGCTGGCCACGAAGTCGCTGGCCATGAAGTCGTTGATGGTGTCGCGCCAATACAGCTCGCGGTGCTCGGTCTGTTCGTAGGCGTTGCCCACCACGGGTGCGCCCGGGTCGCCCTTGTCGTCTAGCCCCTGCAGGATGCCGGCCAGCACCGCGGCCGTGACCAGGTAGGGATTGGCGTCGGCGCCGGCGATGCGGTGCTCGATGCGGATGTTGGCCGGGTCGCTGTGCGGGATGCGCATGGCCACCGTTCGGTTGTTGAATCCCCAGGCGTCGTTGAGCGGCACGAAGGCGTTGAGCACGAAGCGGCGGTAGCTGTTGGCGTGCGGGGCGAACATCAGCATGCAGTCGCGGCTGGCCTTCTGCAGGCCGGCCACGCCGTGGCGCAGCGTGTCGGAGGGTGAGTCGGGCGTGCAGGCGAAGATGTTCTTTCCGGCCGCGTCGAGCACGCTCACGTGGATGTGGGTGCCGCTGCCGGCCTGGTCCACGAAGGGCTTGGCCATGAAGCTGCCGATCATGCCCTGTTCCTCGGCGGTGGCCTTCACCACGCGGCGCAGCATCAGCGCGTCGTCGCAGGCGGCCACGGCGTCGGCGCGGTGCTTGAGGTTGATCTCGAACTGGCCGGGCGCGTATTCGGCCACCGCCGTGTCGGCGGGGATCCCCTGCGCCGCGCAGGCGTCCGCCACCGCATCGGTGAACGACTGGTAGTCGTTGAGGTCCTGCATGTAATAGACCTGCGTGGTCCGGTTACGCTCGCCGGTGGCGGGGTTCACCGAGGTCTGCGGGCGGCCGTCGTGGGTGAGTTCGGCGTCCAGCAGGTAGAACTCCAGCTCCACCGCCACCACCGGCGTCAGGCCGCGGTCGGTATAGCGCTGCACCACGCGCTTGAGCACTTCGCGCGGGTTGGCGGCGAACAGGCCGCCCTGGCCGTCCTCCATTTCCAGCAGCAGCTGGGCCATCGGGCGGTTCTGCCAGGGGATGGGGCGCAGGCTGCCCGGCACCGGGCGGCAGATGCGGTCCTCGTCGCCGATGTCGTAGCCCAGGCCGGTTTCTTCGACCGTGTTGCCGGTGATGTCGGTGGCGATCAGCGACATGGGCAGGCAGACGCCGTTCTGGTACACCTTTTCCAGCGCGTCGCGGGTGATGCGCTTGCCGCGCAGCAGGCCGTTCATGTCGGGCAGCAGCAGGTCGATCTGCTCGCAGCCGTCGATCTGCTCGAGGGTGGCGGCGTCGGCGGCGGGGAGATGGCTGGAGGTCATGGCGTCGGGCATTGGCGAGGTTCGCCGGATACTAGCACTGGGCCCGAGAGGCTGTAAAAAATCCTCATCATCACGAACAGCTCCTAGCGCCGCGCCCGCGCCGGGCCTGGGCCGCACAGGCCGCCAAAGCCACCTGTTGCAACGCAGCACGACCCACTGCGCGTTGCGAAATGGCGCAAACCGCGTTGATAAAATCAAACGGCCGGGGTAAGGTCAGGCATCAATTCGCGAGGCGCCCATGCGTCGAATCCCGCTGGTAGGACTGCCCTCGGACCGCAAGCAGATCGGGCACCACCCGTTCCAGGCGGTGGGCGAGAAATACCTGCGCGCGGTGGTGGACGGTGCGGGCTGCCTGCCCCTGGTCATTCCCTCGCTGTCGCCGCCGCTGGATCTGCGCCAGGTCCTTGGCCAGCTCGACGGCCTGGTGCTCACCGGCGCCTACAGCAATATCGAGCCGCACCACTATTCCGACGAACCCAGCTGGCCGGGCAACCACCACGACCCCGCGCGCGACGCCACCACGCTGGGCATCGTGCCGCTGGCCATCGAGATGGGCGTGCCGGTGCTGGCCATCTGCCGCGGCTTCCAGGAAGTGGTGGTGGCGCTGGGCGGCACGCTGCACCAGAAGGTGCACGACGTGCCGGGCTTCGACGACCACCGCGAAAACACCGAAGACCCGCTCGGCGTGCAGTACGCGCCCTCGCACGTGATCGACCTGGCCGAAGGCGGCCTGCTGGCCGGCATCGCCGGCGCCCGCGAAGCGATGGTCAATTCGCTGCACGGGCAGGGGCTGCGCACCCTGGGCGCCGGGCTGGTGGTGGAAGCCACGGCCCGCGACGGCCTGGTGGAAGCGGTTCGGCTGGACGATCCTGGGCCTTTCCTGCTTGCGGTGCAGTGGCACCCGGAGTGGAGGGTCACCGAGAACCCGTTCTACCTGGGCATCTTCCAAGCCTTCGCGGCGGCCTGCCGCGAACGCGCCAGCCAAAGACCCTAGCCCCATGAGCAAGAAGAAAGATCCCAAGCAGACCCCCGCCGAGCAGCAGGAAAGCACGCTCAAACGCTGGCTGAAGGAACGCCGCATCACCGAAGTCGAGTGCCTGGTGCCCGACATCACCGGCAACGCCCGCGGAAAGATCATCCCGGCCGCGAAGTTTTCGCATGACTACGGCACGCGCCTGCCCGAAGGCATCTTCGCCACCACAGTCACCGGCGAGTACCCCGACAACTACGATGACCTGGTGTCGCCCTCGGACTCGGACATGCTGCTGCGCCCCGACGCCGACACCGTGCGCATGGTGCCCTGGGCCACCGACCCCACCGCACAGGTGATCCACGACTGCTACACCAAGGACGGCACCCGCCACGAACTGGCCCCGCGCAACGTGCTGCACCGCGTACTGCAGCTTTACACCGACATGGGCCTGGCCCCGGTCATCGCGCCCGAGCTGGAGTTCTTCCTGGTCCAGCGCAACACCGATCCGGACTTCCCGCTGCAGCCGCCCGCCGGCCGCAACGGCCGCCCGGAAACCGCGCGCCAGTCCTATTCCATCGACGCAGTGAACGAGTTCGACCCGATCCTGGACCTGATGTACGACTACTGCGAGGCGATGGAGCTGGACGTGGACACGCTGATCCACGAGTCCGGCGCGGCCCAGCTGGAAGTGAACTTCGAGCACGCCGACCCGATGTCGCGCGCCGACCAGGTGTTCCTGTTCAAGCGCACCATGCGCGAGGCGGCGATGCGGCACGGCATCTACGCCACCTTCCTGGCCAAGCCGATGGAAAACGAGCCGGGCAGTTCGATGCACATCCACCAGAGCCTGCTGGACGCCAAGACCGGCAGGAACGTCTTCGCCGGTGGCAAGAAGGGCCAGCTCAGCGACCTGTTCATGCACTACCTGGCCGGCCTGCAGAAATACACGCCGGCGGCGATGGCGATCCTGGGCCCCAACGTCAATTCCTACCGCCGGCTGGCATTCGGCGAGGTGTCGCCCAAGAACGTGCAGTGGGGCTACGACAATCGCACCTGCGGCCTGCGCGTGCCGATGGACACGCCGGAGAACACCCGGGTGGAGAGCCGCTTCGCCGGGTCGGACGTCAATCCCTACCTGGCGCTGGCCGCCACGCTGGCCTGTGGCTACCTGGGCATCAAGGAAAAGCTGCAGCCCACCGAGCCGCTGGCCGGCAGCGCCCACAGCAAGGGCTATGACCTGCCGCGTTCGCTGGAAGAAGCCATCGTGCTGCTGCGCAAGTCCAAGCCGCTGCGCGGCCTGCTGGGCGAACGCTTCGTCAAGGCCTACACGTCGGTGAAGGAAAAGGAGCACCAGACTTACTTCCGCGTCATCAGCTCGTGGGAGCGCGAGTTCCTGCTGCTCAACGTCTGACGCCAGGCAACGCCTCCCTGTTTTCACCACCACTTCCGGAATCGCCCATGGAAAACACCCACAGCACGCTGCAGCAGCTTGACGCGGCCCACCATATGCATCCTTTCAACGACAACGCGGCGCTGGCCAAGCGGGGCACCCGCATCCTGACCCGGGGCGAGGGCTGCTACGTCTGGGATTCGGAAGGCAACAAGCTTCTTGACGCGTTCGCCGGCCTTTGGTGCGTGAACATTGGCTACGGCCGCAGGGAGCTGGGCGAAGTGGCGTCCCGGCAGATGACGCAGCTGGCTTACTACAACAGCTTCTTCGGCTGCACCACCGAACCCACCGTGCACCTGGCCGCCAAGCTGGCCGAACTGTGCCCGGGCGACCTCAACCACGCCTTCTTCTCGAATTCGGGTTCCGAGGCCAACGACACCATCCTGCGCATGGTCCGGCACTTCTGGGCGGTGCAGGACCAGCCGGAGAAGAACATCATCATCGGCCGCCACAACGGCTACCACGGCTCAACCGTGGCCGGCGCCAGCCTGGGCGGCATGAAGGGCATGCACAAGCAGGGCGGCCTGCCCATTCCCGACATCCACCACATCGACCCGCCGTTCTGGTTCGCCGACGGCGGCGACATGGACGAGGAAACCTACGGCCGGCACTGCGCCCAGCGCCTGGAAGACAAGATTCTCGAGCTGGGCGCGAACCGCGTCGCCGCCTTCATTGGCGAGCCGATCATGGGCGCCATCGGCGTGTACATCCCGCCGAAGAACTACTGGAAGCAGATCGAGCGCATCTGCCGCAAGCACGACGTGCTGCTGATCGCCGACGAGGTCATCTGCGGTTTCGGCCGCACCGGCGAGTGGTTCGCGGCCGACTACTACGGCTTCCAGCCCGACATCATGACCCTGGCCAAGGGCATCACCAGCGGCTACATCCCGCTGGGCGCGGCCATGTTCAACGACCGCGTGGCCGGCGTGCTCAACGAGAAGGGCGGCGAACTGGCGCACGGCTACACCTACTCGGGCCACCCGGTGTGCGCGGCGGTGGCGCTGGAGAACATCCGCATTCTGCAGGAAGAGAAGATCGTGGACACCTGCCGCACCGACACCGGCCCCTACCTCGCCGAGAGATGGCGGGCGCTGGGCGAGCACCCCCTGGTGGGCGAGGCGCGCATCGTGGGCATGGTGGGCGCGCTGGAGCTGGTACCCGACAAGTCGCGCCGGGACTTCTTCCCCGACCGCGGCCGGGTGGGGCAGCTTTGTCGCGACATGGCGCTCAAGAACGGCCTGATCCTGCGGGCCACCTATGATTCGATGCTGCTTTCGCCGCCCCTGGTCATCACCCGCGCCCAAGTGGACGAGCTGGCCGAAAAGGCCTGGAAATCACTCGACCAGACGGCCCGGGAACTGGGCATGGCCACCGGCTGACGCGGGCTGGCCGGCATCCGGCCGCTGTGTATGATTGGGTCAGCCCCGGGGCGATGGTTCAAGCGGTTCACTCACTGAAAGGGGATACGTGATGAAGATCAAGATGACCGTACTGGCGACTGCGCTGCTCGCCGCCGCCTGCAGCAACCAGTCCGCGCCGGAGGCCGGAGGGGATGCGGCCCAGGCGCCGGAAGCGCCCAAGGTCCTGAACGTCTACAACTGGTCGGACTACATCGCCGAAGACACCATCGCCAACTTCGAGAAAGAGACCGGCGTCAAGGTCACCTACGACGTGTTCGACTCCAACGAAGTGCTGGAAGCGAAGCTGCTGGCCGGCAACACCGGCTACGACATCGTGGTGCCGTCGCTCACCTTCCTCTCGCGCCAGATCCAGGCCGGTGTGTTCCAGCCGCTCGACAAGTCGCGGTTCACCCAGTACGGCAACCTCGACTCCGAGATCATGGCCCTGCTGGCGAAGAACGACGCCGACAACGCCCACAGCGTGCCCTACCTGTGGGGCACCACCGGCATCGGCTACAACGTGGCGAAGGTGAAGGCCGCACTGGGCGACGATTTCCCCCTCGACAGCTGGGCCATGGTGTTCGAACCTGAAACCCTGGCCAAGCTCAAGGGCTGCGGCGTGGCCATCCTGGACACCCCGTCGGAGATCATTCCGCCGGTGCTGGACTACCTGGGCGAAGAGCCCAACAGCTTCGACGAAGCCGTCATCCAGAAAGCCGTCGACCGCCTGGCGCTGCTGCGGCCGTCCATCACCTACTTCCACTCGTCCCAGTACATCAACGACCTGGCCAACGGCGACATCTGCGTGGCCATCGGCTGGTCGGGCGACATCATCCAGGCCCAGGCGCGCGCCGCCGAAGCCGACAAGGGCGTGGAGGTGAGCTACATCATTCCCAAGGAAGGCGCACCGATGTGGTTCGACATGCTGGCCATCCCCAAGGGGGCCAAGAACGTCGACAACGCCTACCTGTTCATTGACTACCTGATGCGCCCGGACGTGATGGCCGGCGTGCAGAACTACGTGGCCTACGCCAGCGCCAACCAGGCGGCGCTGCCCATGGTGGACCAGACCATCCTTGACGACCCGGGCATCTACCCCACGCCCGAGGCCAGGCAGGGCCTGTACACGCTGGCCGTGCTGCCGCCTGAAGTGGATCGCCTGTTCACGCGCCACTGGACCACGCTCAAGACCGGCAAGTAAGCACAGGGGGCGGGCCAGAAGGTCCGCCCCCTGCATTGCATCACCGACGGGCCACGGCCCAGGCAAGTACCAGATGGGGCTTGATGATGGCAGCAGTACCCAACGGCGCGCCGGCTGGCGCACCCAAGAACGAAATGCTCGGAGCCCACGACTACCTGCGCATTGAATCGGTGCGCAAGGAGTTCGACGGCTTCGTGGCGGTGGACGACGTCAGCCTGTCCATCCGCAAGGGCGAGATCTTCGCCCTGCTGGGCGCGTCGGGCTGCGGCAAGTCCACGCTGCTGCGCTGCCTGGGCGGGTTCGAGAAGCCCACCAAGGGCCGGGTGATCCTGGACGGCCAGGACATCACCGACCTGCCGCCGTACGAGCGGCCGATCAACATGATGTTCCAGTCCTATGCGCTGTTCCCGCACATGAGCGTGGAGCAGAACATCGCCTTCGGCCTCAAGCAGGACGGCATGCCCAAGGCCGACATCACCCGGCGCGTGGCCGAGATGCTGGCGCTGGTGCAGATGGAGAAATTCGCCCGGCGCCGGCCGCACCAGCTTTCGGGCGGCCAGCAGCAGCGCGTGGCGCTGGCAAGGTCGCTGGCCAAGAGCCCCAAGCTGCTTTTGCTGGACGAGCCGATGGGCGCGCTGGACAAGAAACTGCGCTCGCAGATGCAGCTCGAGCTGGGCAACATCGTCGAGCGGCTGGGGGTTACCTGCGTCATGGTCACCCACGACCAGGAAGAGGCCATGACCATGGCCCACCGCATTGCCATCATGGACGCGGGCTGGATCCGCCAGCTCGGCACGCCCGATGAAATCTACGAACAGCCCAGCTGCCGGTTCACCGCCGAATTCATCGGCTCGGTGAACCTGATCGAGGGCAAGATCAAGGACGACGAGAAGGATTTCATCACCATCACCAGCCCGGCGCTGGACTGCCTGGCCTACGTGGGCCACGGCGTCACCGGCTTCGAAGGCCAGGACGTGGCGCTGGCGCTGCGCCCCGAAAAGGTGGCCGTTAGCAAGGACGAACCCCCGCAGCTGCACAACAAGGCCAAGGGCATCATCGAAGACATCGCCTACTTCGGCAGCCATTCGGTGTTCCACGTGCGGCTGGCCAACGGCAGCAAGATCCTGGCCAACATGATCAACAGCCAGCGCTGGGCCAGCGAGAAGTTCACCTGGAACGATGCCGTCTGGCTCAGCTGGGACGACCAGGCCGGCGTGGTGCTGACCTCGTGAGGCGGCTGGGCACTTCCATCCGCAAGCGCCTGCCCGGCCCGCGCTGGCTGGTGATTGCCGTGCCCTACCTGTGGATGCTGCTGTTCTTCGCCGTGCCGTTCGCCATCGCGCTCAAGATCAGCTTCGCCAGTGCGGCCATCGCCATGCCGCCTTACACCCCGCTGGTGGAGTGGGTGGGCGACAGCGTGAAGCTGAGCCTGAACTGGGCCAACTACCTGTACCTGCTGCGCGACAGCCTGTACGTCAACGCCTACCTGAGCTCGCTCAAGATCGCCTTCATCGCCACGTTCCTGTGCCTGCTGCTGGGCTATCCGATCGCCTATTCCATTGCGCGCATGACGCCGGCCAACCGCAACATCGCGCTGATGCTGGTCATCCTTCCGTCCTGGACGTCGTTCCTGATCCGCATCTACGCCTGGGTGGGCATCCTCAAGAACAACGGCCTGCTCAACAACTTCCTGATGAACATCGGCCTGATCGACGAGCCGCTGCAGATACTGCACACGCCGGTCGCCGTTTACATCGGCATCGTCTACGCCTACCTGCCGTTCATGGTGCTGCCGCTGTACGCCAACCTGGTCAAGCACGACTATCGGTTGATCGAGGCGGCCAACGACCTTGGCGCCCGTCCCTGGAAGTCCTTCCTCACCATCACCCTGCCGCTTTCCAAGGCCGGCATCATCGCCGGCGCCATGCTGGTGCTGATCCCGGTGGTGGGTGAGTTCGTGATCCCGGAAATGCTGGGCGGTGCCGACACGCTGATGATCGGCCGGGTGCTGTGGCAGGAGTTCTTCAACAACCGCGACTGGCCCGTGGCCTCGGCGGTGGCGATCGTGATGCTGGCGCTGCTGATCATTCCCATCATGGTCTTCCATCGCTACCAGTCCAAGGAAATGGAGGCGAGGTTGTCATGAGCCAGCCGCGCAACTCCAAGTTCACCCTGACGATGCTGCTGATGGGCTACGTTTTCCTCTACGCGCCCATCCACAGACTCATCTTGTATTCGTTCAACGAGTCGATGCTGGTGACTATGATGTGGGGATTT
>NZ_JAIBFH010000407.1 GCF_019459675.1 Arenimonas sp. | reverse complement strand
CCGGCGCCCCCCCCCGCCGCCAGTTCGATCCCCCAACGCGGGTGGGCGGCCGAACCACCCATCCGGCCCAGCAAATCGGCGTCCCCCCGGCGCCCCCCCAACCCCTGGGCGCGCTGGGCGCCGGCCGAGGCGGCCGGCTCGGGATGCTGGAAGGTCGCGTAGGCGCCGGCCTCGGGCGTTACGGCCTGCCAAGCCGCGTCCGACAGCGCCACCTCATCGACCGCCAGGTGATCGCCCGTGACGACGTTCAGGGTGGCGATGACCTCGCGTGTCCCGACCCGCATCTGGACCCGGGTCAGGGCCGCAAAGCCCTCCGAGCGGCAGACGGGGCAGTCGCGGTGCATATAGACCACCGGCTGCTGGTAGGTGTCGATGCCGGCGCGTACTACGCGCAGGCGGGTGTGGGTGTGCTCGGTCATGCCGCCGCCTCGCCGCCCAGCGGCACCCGCTCCAGATGCTCAGGGACCCGGCAATGCCAGCCGAGCTCGCGCTCGATCCGACCGCGCAGGGCATCGGCCGCGTCAGGCTCGCCATGGGTGATGTAGGTCATCTTGGGCGTGACCGGGGCCGGGCGCAGCCAGGCGAGCAACTCCTCGCTGTCGGCGTGGCCGGAGAAGCTCTCCATCGCAATCACTTCGGCATTGATCGGCACCTCCTGCCCGAAGATGCGCAACGACTTCTCGCCGCGCACGAGCGCTGCGCCGCGGGTGCCACCGGCCTGGTAGCCGGCCAGCAGGATCGCATTGCGCGAGTCCTGGCCAAAGGCCACCAGGTGGTGCAAGACCCGGCCACCGGTGAGCATGCCGCTGGCGGAAATGATGATCATCGGCCCGCGCTGCATATTGAGCGCCTTGGACTCCTCCACGGTACGCACCATGGTCGCGAGCTCATACATGTCCCGACACTCGGCGTCGGTGACGTGGTGCTCGCCGTGGTGGCGGTGGTAAAGGTCAGTGGCATTGATCGCCATCGGGCTGTTGAGGTAGACCGGCACGCGCGGAATCTCGCCGCGCTGGCGCAGCCGCGCGATATGCAGCATCAGAGCCTGGGCGCGGCCGACGGCGAAGGCAGGAATGACAACCACGCCGCCGCGGGCGGCGACCCGCTTGATCACGGGGGCGAGCTCCGCCTCGGCGTCGGCGGTGGGATGGCGGCGGTTGCCGTAGGTGGACTCGCACACCAGCCCGTCGGCGCCCTCGAACGGCGCCGGAGCCTTCATCAACGCATCGCTGGCGCGACCCAGATCGCCGGTGAAATGCAGCCGACGGCCGTCGATGGTGAGCGCGATCTGGGCGGCACCGAGTATGTGGCCGGCCGGGATGAAGCGGGCGCTGACGCCCGGCGCGAGGGCCTGCGGCTCCAGGAACGGGCGGCCATCGAACCGGGTCAGGCACGTCATCGCATCTTCCTGGGTGTACAGGGGCAGTGGATTGGCGTGCTTGGAGTAGCCCTTGCGCTTGGCGTAACGCGCTTCTTCCTCCAGCAGGTGGCCGCTGTCGGGCAGCAGCAGTTGGCTCAGATCGCGGGTCGCCTCGGTGCACAGGATTCGTCCGGCGAAGCCTTGCTTGACCAGCGCCGGCAGATAACCCGCGTGATCGAGATGGGCGTGGGTCAGCAGCACCGTGTCGATCGACGCGGGCGCGACCGGAAAATCCGCCCAGTTGCGCTCGCGCAGCTGCTTGTAACCCTGGAACAGGCCACAATCGACCAAAATCCGCTGGCCGGCGGCCTGGATCAGGTAGCGCGAGCCGGTCACGGTGCCAGCGGCGCCGAGGAAATGCAGGGAGCGGGACGCAGGGGAAGACATGAGGGGAATCCTTGTGGGGTAAGGGGCCGCCCGGGGCAGGCGGTTTCGGGGCCAGGCGCCGGTCGGAGCGTCGCCAGCCCTCTGGGCTGGCCAACGCTGCGGCAGGCGCCGTTCGTTCATCAGCGGATCAGTTCAACGGTGTCGTTGACCTTGGGCTTGCCGGTGACCACCTGGGCCTGGGCGTAGTGCGTATCGAACAGCTCCGTGATCCGCACTTGGCCGACTGGCTCACGACGGAACCGCGGGCCGGCCGCCTTGGGGCCGCGCGCGATCCGCTTGTGGCGGACGACGTCGAGGACCTGCCCGACCTGGGCGCCATCGGCCTCGCCTACGCAGACGACCAAGGCGCCTGCGTCGGCCTCAAGGATCTGCCCCCGCATGAGGACTTCATGGCGGAAGCTACCGTCCTGCGCATAGGCGGAGGTGGCGAGGGCCAACAGCAGGGCCACGGGGGCAAGCACGCGGCCGGCGCGCTGGCGCAGGGTCGCGGCGGGCGGAGCAAACGAGTAGGAACGGTTCATGAGATGGACTCCTCAGACACAGCGGGGGATTCCCCGGCGACGATTGAGGCCGTCGCCAGGGGCAGGCGCTTGAGCAGCAGCGCGTTGACCGCCACGATTACCGAGCTGCCGGACATCGACAGCGCGGCGATTTCGGGCGAGAGCACGAACGGGAAGAGCACACCGGCGGCCAGCGGGAACGCCAGGACGTTGTAGCCCACCGCCCACGCCAGGTTCTGGTGCATCTTGCGCAGCGTCCCGGGGGGGGGGGTGGTAGGCCCCCCCCCCGGAAAGAGGT
>NZ_JAIBFH010000400.1 GCF_019459675.1 Arenimonas sp. | reverse complement strand
GGCGCGGCCGCTGCTGTTCTATGTGGGGGACCGCCGGCCGCGCGCGGGGGCCGCGCGCGGCCGAACCGGCATGCCCGGAACGGTGCGCAAGCTCGACGTCTGCTGGCCCCTGGGGCTGCCGCCGGAGGACGACGCGAAGGCCCTGTGCCATGAAACCCGCGAGGCCTTCGCGCTGGCCGGCACCCTGCCGCCAACCCTGCCCGAACGCGACGCCCGGCTGTGGGGCGGGGGCCGGCTGGCCCTGGAGGTCGACGCCCGCACCGGGATGCGTCTTTCCGCGAGCTGCCGCGGCGCACACGCCCGCAGAAAGGTGGCCGTGGCACGCTGGCCCGCGCTGGCTTATCCGTGGCTGTCGGCGTCGCTCAGGCGGGCCAGTGCCATCCCACCGCTGTCGCCGGACTGCGCGCCCGACGCGCTGGAGGCGATGGAAACGCTGCGCATCGAGGGGCCGGGCGAGGGCACCCGGCTGGCCCGTGCGCCCGGCAGCGCCAAGCCGCCCACGCTGCGGCTGCGTGCGTTCGGCACGCGGTCGCGCGTGCGCTGGCTGTTGAACGGTCGCCTCGCCGGGGAAACCCTCGGCGCGCGCCCGTGGACCCACGCCTTCGACCAACCCGGCCCCCAGCGCATCACCGCCCTGGCCGACACCGGCGCCTTCGCCGAGCTCACGCTGCACGTCATCCGCTGACCACGTTCGCCCGCGCTTCTTGCCGTCTTCGATCCAGCGTCACCCGCTGCGCGTTGGCTTCAACCGATCGTTTTTCTGCGTAGACTGAATGCATCCAGGGGCCGGGCGAACAACCATGTCTAGCGATCAGGCAGGCAGCGCGGAGACGCCACGGCCGACCGTGTTCCTGAGCTATTGCCGTGCCGACCAGGCCCGGGCGCGGATGCTGGCGCAGGCGCTGGAAGACGCCGGGCTGCAGGTCTGGTGGGACACCCTGATCGAGGGCGGCGCGGCCTTCGCCAAGACCATCGAGGCGGCGCTGGCCGCCAGTGATGCGGTGGTGGTGCTGTGGTCCGCGCAGTCGGTGGCGTCGGACTGGGTGCTGGACGAGGCCGCCCGCGGCCGCGACCTGAAGAAGCTGGTGCCGCTGTCCATCGATGGCACCGAGTCGCCGCTGGGCTTCCGCCAATACCAATCCATCACGCTGGAACAGGCCAAGGGCACGATTGCGCCGGCGTCGCTGCAGGCGGTGCTGCGCGCGGTGATGGCGCTCGCGGGGCGCGAGGCCCTGCCGCGGCCGCCGGCCGCGCCGGTGTCACCGGCACCGGCGGATGCAGCGCGCCGGAGCCTGCTGATCGGCGGCGGCACCATCGCGGTGGTCGCGGCCGTGGCCAGTGCGGTGGGCTGGTCGCGCGGGTGGTTCGACAGCCCCCGCGGCGTGGGTGAGTCGCGCCGCATTGCGGTGCTGCCTTTCGAAAACCTCAGCGGCGATCCCGAGCAGCGCTATTTCTCCAATGGCCTGACGTCGGAAATCCGGATACAGCTGTCGCGCAACGAGCTGCTGCAGATCGCCGGGCAGACCTCGTCGGAGCAAGCTGGCGACGGGCGAAAGGACGGACGTGCGATTGCCCGCGCGCTTGGCGTGGACTACCTGCTGGGCGGCAACGTCCAGAAGGCGGGCGGCCGGGTGAAGGTGGCCGCCGAGCTCACCGACGGGGCCACCGGCCTGAGCCGGTGGGCCGACAGCTGGGAGCGCCCGCTGGCCGACGTCTTTGCGGTGCAGTCGGAAATCGGCGCCGCCGTTGCCGGCGCGCTGTCGGCGGCGGTGGACGGGCCGGACGCCAGCGGCGCGAGCCTGGTGGGCGGTACGGCCGACGTCGCGGCGTTCGACGCCTACCTGCACGGGCGCGCGCTGTACGAAGCCGGCATCGACGAAGTGAGCGATCGCCGCGCGCTGGAGTACTTCGAGCGTGCGATCGCGCTGGACGAGCGCTACGCCGGCGCGCACGCCGCGCGCGCGCGGGCGCTGGTGGTCATCGGCAATCTCTACGCCGACCATGACGAACGCGTGCTTGCCTACGAGTCCGCCGAGGCCGCCGCGCTTGCAGCGACCGAGCTTGCACCGGATTTCGCAGAAGGGTTCTCGGCGCTCGGCTTCGCCCGGGCCAGCGGCAAGCTGGACATGCTCGGCGCGCGCGAGCCGTTCGAGCGCTCCCACGCCCTGGCGCCTGGAAGCGCCGACGTGCTGGCCCGCTACGCGACCTTCCGCTCGAACCTGCGCGACCACGGCCGCGCAACCGAAGTGATCCTGCGCGCGGCGACGCTCGACCCGCTCAACGCGCGCACCTTCCGGTCGCAGGGCGACATCCGCCACAACGCGGGCGACCACGCCGCGGCGATCACGTCCTATCGCAGGGCGATCGAACTCAACCCGACCCTGGCCGGCGTAAACGCGTCGATGGGCTTCGCGCAGCTGATGGCCGGCGCCGACCAGGATGCCCGCGCCGCGTTCCTGAAGGAACGCAGCGCGGTGCGCCGGCTGCCCGGGCTGGCGATCCTGGCGCACCGCGCCGGCGACCGCGCGGCGGCCGAGGCTGCGCTGGCCGAACTGGTCGCCGAGTACGGCGACAAGAGCCACTACCAGTACGCGCAGGTCTACGCCCAATGGGGTGACGCGGAAAAGGCTTTGACGTCGCTGCAGGCGGCCTGGGACCTGCGCGACGGCGGCATCATGTTGATGTACGCTGACCCGCTACTGGCGCAGTTGCGCAGTACCGATGGTTACCTTGCGCTGGCAAAGGCCGTCGGCTTCACATGATCCATCACAGACGACAGGAGAAACAGCATGCGCCACGTTGTTGGAATTTGTCTGGTGGTCGGGCTCGCATTCGCGCTTGCGGCGTGCAAGACAACGCCGGAGCCTGCAGCCGAAGCCGCGACCGCGCCTGAGCAGCAGACCGGCACGGTCGAACGCACCGCACCCGAGGAACAGACCGGCACGGTTGAACGCACCGCACCGGAAGAACAGACCGGCACGGTTGAGCGCACCGCGCCCGAAGAGCAGACCGGCACGGTCGAGCGCAGCGGGCCGGAGGAAGAGTAATCGCAGGCCCGTCGGCGGCGTCCGGGTCGCGTCAGCGCGATCCGGGCGTTTGGCCCGGCATCGCCACCCGCACCACTTCGCCGGATTTGGCCGCGTCCTTCGCCGCGGCAATCCAGCCGTCGTAGTAAGACATGCGCGTGTACACCGCCGGCTTGCCCGCACCGCAGCCCTTGCCGCCCGACACCACGCCCACCAGGCTGCGCTTGCCGCCTTCCTCTTCGCGGGTCAGTGGCCCGCCGCTGTCGCCCTGGCAGCTGTCCTTGCCGGCCTCCAGGCTTCCGTCGGCCGCCAGCGTTCCTGCGCACAGTGCGCCCGGCCCGTAGAACGCGCCGAATTCCGCTTTGCACAGCGCGTCAGGCAGGTAGTTCAAGGTCAGCTGCTGCAGGTCCGCAGGATTGCGCTGCAGGCGCTGGGCACTGTCCAGGCGGGTGACCGGGTCGCCTGCGTCGCGCTGCCCCATCCAGCCCCAGCCGGTGACGCGCAGCGCCTCGCTGTCGTCGAAAGCGCGGTCCGACGAGCCCATCAGGGCGACGGGGGCCAGCCGGCCGGTCGCCTCGAACTTTGCAATGCGCTCATCGTTGGCCAGCCGCACCAGCGCGATGTCGTCGAGTTTGGTGGCCTTCGAGTAGCCAGCGTGGATCACCACGGCGTCGATGGCGAACAGGCCGTCGTCCACCGTCAGGTTCTGGGTGCCAAGTCGCAGCCGGCGGTCGCTGAGCACGTTGCCCTCACGCCCGTTGAAGCCGGGGATATTGTCCACGCAGTGCGGGGCCGGGGGGGGCCCCGGCCCGCCCCACCCCGCGCGGCCGCGGTGCTGCGTGGCCAAAACCCCGCCGGGCGAACAGCGCAAACCCGCCCACCGGGTGAGCGCCCCCCGGGGCGCCAGCCCGCCGCGCGCCCTGGTGG
>NZ_JAIBFH010000399.1 GCF_019459675.1 Arenimonas sp. | reverse complement strand
GCGCCAGGCCAGCATCGTGCAGCAGATCTCGGTGTCGGTGGGACGGGCCGAGGACCTGGCCTTTGTCGAGGAGGAGATCAACGCGCTGATGCGCCAGCGCCACCGCATCGCGCCCGGTGCCGAGGACGACTTCGCGGTGCGCAACATCGCCGAGATCGTCAGCACCCGCACCGAAACCACGCGCCTGATGTCGCTGCTGCTGGGCGCGGTGGCCAGCATTTCGCTGATCGTGGGCGGCATCGGCATCATGAACATCATGCTGGTGTCGGTGACCGAGCGCATTCGCGAGATCGGGCTGCGCATGGCCGTGGGCGCGGGCCCGCGCGAAATTCAGGCGCAGTTCCTCGCCGAGGCGATGCTGATCTCGCTCGGCGGTGGCTTCATCGGCATCGCGCTGGGCATCGGCGGGGCGCTGCTTGCCAGCAAGTTCGGCGCCCTGCCGGTGCAGCTGGACCTGCAGGTGGTGATGATGGCGGCCGGCTTCTCGGTGGCCACCGGCCTGTTCTTCGGCTTCTACCCGGCGCGCAAGGCGGCCCAGCTGGACCCCATCGAGGCGCTGCGCCACCAAGGGTAAACTCCCGCCACACCCCATCGGATGATACCGCCATGATCCGCACCTCCCTGCTGCTTGCCCTTGGCCTTGGCCTGGCCGCGATGCCGGCGTTTGCCGAAGAGGCGCGGACCGCGCTGGTGATCCACGGCGGCGCCGGCGTGATCGAACGCCGCGCCCTTTCGCAACAGGACGAACGCGCCGTGCGCAAGGATCTCGACCGCGCCCTGGACGCCGGCCATGCCGTGCTCAGGACCGGGGGCAGTGCCCTGGACGCGGTGACGGCCAGCATCGTGGTGCTGGAAGAGTCGCCTTGGTTCAACGCCGGCAAGGGCGCGGTGTTCAACGCCGCCGGCGGGCACGAGCTCGATGCCTCGATCATGGAGGGCCAAACGCGCCGCGCCGGCGCGGTGGCCGGGCTGAGCACGGTGCGCAGCCCCATCACGCTGGCGCGCACCGTGATGGAGCATTCCCCGCACGTGATGATGGCCGGCGCGGGCGCCGAAGCCTTCGCCGACACCCGGCCCGAGATCGCCCGCGTGCGCCCGGACTGGTTCGACACCGACCGCCGCCGCGAGCAGCTCGAAGAGGCACGCAGGATGGAGAACGCGGGCCAGGCGGCGATCCCGAGCAGCTACTTCGGCACCGTCGGCGCCGTGGCGCTGGACAGGCAGGGCCACATCGCCGCGGCCACCTCCACCGGCGGCATGACCAACAAGCGCTTCGGGCGCGTCGGCGACGCGCCCATCATCGGCGCCGGCAACTGGGCCGACGACCGCTGCGGCGTGTCGGGCACCGGCTGGGGCGAGTTCTACATCCGCGCCGCCGTCGCGCACGACATCTGCGCACGCATGGCCTATCGCGGTGACTCACTGGCGGTCGCGGCAGAGGCCGTGGTCAATGGCGAGGTGGTGAAGCTGGGCGGCAACGGCGGCGCGATCGCCCTGGACCGCGAGGGCAACATCGCCATGCCGTTCAACACCAGCGGCATGTACCGCGCCTGGATCAAGCCCGACGGCAGCCGCGGTACCGCGGTTTTCCGCGACGACAAGTGAGGCTCCGTCGAGGAATCGCGCTCGCGCTGGTGCTGGCGGTCTCGCCGGCGACGGCGCAGGAAGACGCGCTGGCGCAGGTCGACGCGCCCGTGCTCGAACCGGTGAACGTCACCGCCACCCGCCGCGAGGCCAGCGTATTCGATACGCCGGCCGCGGTGTCGGTTCGATCGGCTCCGGTGGCGACCCCGGGCATGAATGTTTCCGAAGCCCTGCAGGGCATCCCCGGCCTGCTGGTGCGTGATCGCCAGAACTACGCCCAGGACACCCAGCTGTCGATCCGAGGTTTCGGTACCCGCGCCAGCTTCGGCATTCGCGGACTGCGCGTCTACGTCGACGACATTCCGGCCACGCAGCCCGACGGCCAGTCCCAGCTATCCCATGCCAATCTTGCCAGCGCGCAGCGGGTGGAGGTGTTGCGCGGGCCGTTCTCGGCGCTGTACGGCAACTCCTCGGGCGGCGTGGTGCAGGTATTCAGCGGGGACGGCCAGTCACCCGGAGAGGCCAACCTGGGGCTGGCGGCGGCCGAAGGTGGCGACTGGCGCATGTCCGCCGGCGTGCGCGGCGCCTGGCGCGACGTTGGCTTCGTGGCCGGCCTGTCGCAGCTGCGCGCCGATGGCATCCGGCCACATTCGGCGGCCGAACGCCTGTCCTTGAACGCGCGCCTGCATTGGCCGATGGACGACGGCGCGGCTTCGCAGTCGTTGGTCGTCAATCACTTCGATTCGCCGCTGTCGCTCGATCCGCTGGGCCTGAGTCGCGCGCAGTTCGACGACAATCCGTACCAGACCACGCCGCAGGCCATCGCCTTCAACACCCGCAAGCGCGTGCGGCAGTCGCAGGTGGGCTGGACCGGCGAGCGCGCGCTTGGCGGCGCGGTGTCGCTGCGTGCCCTGGCCTACGCGGGCACGCGCGGCATCGAGCAGTATCTGGCCATTCCCCCGGGGGCGCAGGCCAACCCGCTGCAATCGGGCGGCGTGGTGGACCTGGCCAGCGACTACGGTGGCGGCGAACTGCGGCTGGCCGGTGACGCGACGCTGGCCGGCCGCGCGCTCGCCTGGACCGCGGGCGCGGGCTGGGAAGGACTGCAGCAACAGCGGCGCGGCTTCGAGAACTTCGTGGGCAGCCAACCGGGCGTGCGCGGTGCGCTGCGCCGCGACGAGCGCAACCGCGTGGCCTCGTTCGACCAATTCGCGCAGGCCGACTGGCGCGCGGCCGATCGCTGGTCGCTGCTGGCCGGACTGCGGCACAGCCGCGTGCGCTTTGATTCGAACGACCGCTATGTGCGGGCCGGCAACCCCGACGACAGCGGCGCGGTCACCTTCGAGCGCTGGACGCCCGTGGCCGCGCTGCAGCTTCGCGCCAGCCCGCGCCTGAACCTGCACGCCAGCGTTGGCAGCGGCTTCGAAACGCCAACGCTGGTGGAGCTGGCCTATCGCCCGGACGGCGGCTCGGGCTTGAATCTCGGGCTGCAGCCCGCGCGCAGCCGCAACTTCGAGCTGGGCATGAAGTGGCGTCCACGCGACGGCCTGCGCGCCGACGTCGCGCTGTTCCGCAGCGATACGCGCGATGAGCTTGTGGTGGCCACGAATGCCGGCGGCCGCGCCAGCTATGCCAACGCCGGCCGCAGCCTGCGCCAGGGCCTGGAAGCGGAGCTGGAGGCGGCGCTGGGTGAATCGATGTCGCTGCAGCTGGCGTGGACCGCGCTGGACGCGACCGTGCGCGAAACCTATCTCGCCTGCGCGGGGGCGCCGTGCACGGTGCCCACGCAGGAGGTGACGCGCGGTACGCGCCTGGCCGGCGTGCCCGAAGCGATGGGTCGGCTGCGCTGGGACGGCTGGCGTGGCGATTGGCGCGGCTTCGGCGAGCTGCGCCACGTGTCGTCAGTCACCGTGAACGACGTGGGCAGCGAAACCGCAGCCGGCTACACGCTGCTCGATCTTGGGGTGTCGCGCGAATGGAGCGCTGGCGGACAGGTTTTCGCGCGCCTGGATAACGCGCTGGATCGCCGGCACGTGGGCTCGGTGATCGTCAACGACGGCAATGGCCGCTACTTCGAACCCGGGCCTGGCCGGACGCTTTGGCTGGGCTTGGATTTGCGCTGGGGCCGGTAGGGCGCGGGCCAGGCTAGGCGGCGAAAGCTCCGTACCAGGCATATTCAAATGCAGAGGGCCTGGGCCATGGCCCAAGCCCTCTGCGATTAAATGTACCTGGTGCGCTATCGCCGCTTAGAAGCCGCGGTCTCCGGAGATGATGCCGCCCAGGCCGCCCAGCACCGAGCCTTCGCCCTTGCTGCCGCCCTTCTGGTAAGCCGCGGCCATCATGCGTCCGGCCATGCGCGAGAACGGCAGGGACTGCATCCAGACCTTGCCCGGGCCGGTGAGCGTGGCCAGGAACACGCCTTCGCCTCCGAACAGCATCGATTTCACGCCGCCCACGGGCTGCACGTCGAAATTCACCGTGCTGGTCATGGCCACCACGCAGCCGGTGTCCACGTCCAGGCGCTCGCCCGGGCGCAGCTCGCGCTCCATGATCGTGCCGCCGGCGTGGATGAACACCAGGCCGTCGCCGGTCAGCTTCTGCATGATGAAACCTTCGCCGCCGAACAGCGCCGTCATGATCTTCTTCTGGAAGAAGATGCCGATCGTCACGCCGCGCGCCGCGCACAGGAAGCTGTCCTTCTGCGCGATGATGGTGCCGCCGTAGTTGCTCAGCGTCATCGGCACGATGGTGCCCGGGTAGGGTGCCGCGAACGCCACCTTGGCCTTGCCGCTGGCGCCGGTGTGCGAGAACACCGTGGTGAACAGGCTCTCGCCGGTGATCAGCCGCTTGCCGGCGCCCACCAGCTTGTCCATGAAGCCGCCGCCGACCGAACTGGCCGAGCCGTCGCCGAACACGGTGTCCATGCTGACGCTCGATTCCTTGTACATCAGCGACCCCGCCTCGGCGACCGCGCTTTCACCCGGGTCGAGCTCGATCTCGACGAACTGCATGTCCTCGCCGTAGATGCGGTAGTCGATGACGTCGCTGCGCTGGCCCGCGCCGCCTGCGGCCACGGGCGGCGGCATGGGCGCCATCATCGAGCCGGGCGCCGACTCGCTCTTGAGCTCGGTGCAGGCGCTGATCGGGATCCATTCCGGGAAGCCCTGGCGCCAGCAGTGACCGCTGGGGTCGCGCGTGGCTTGGGCGATGGCGGCGGCATGGTCTAGCGGACCCATTTGCTGGCCCTGGTAGCTGAGGAACCACTGGTGCATGTCGTATCTCCTTGGGGGTGGGAGTCGGGGCGAACGCCCCGGGCGATGTCAGGTGCCGGTGTCCAGGCCCAGCTGCGCATGGATGTCCGCACGCGCCGCGCCGTCCAGATCCAGCTGCGCGGCAAGACGGTCCAGGAAAGCGCGCTCGGCCTCGGTGTCGGCGGTGATGGCGATCAGCGCTGCGGCGTAAACCTCGGCGCGCAGGCTGGCCGGCGTGCGGACGGCCAGCTGTTCGAGCGTCAGCGGCGCGCGGATCTCGGCGTCCAGCGCCTGCAGGTTCTCGGCGTCCAGGCCGGCCTCGCGCGCGCGGCCCCGCACCGCCACCCGTTCGCCGGCATAGATCAGGCCGGCGGCCTGGGCGGCGGTGTTGATG
>NZ_JAIBFH010000394.1 GCF_019459675.1 Arenimonas sp. | reverse complement strand
GTGCGGTCGGCAGTGAAAGCGCTGCTCTGGCTCGTGGCCGCCGCGCTGGGCCTGGGTGCGCTGGGCTGCACGGTGCTGTTCGTGCAGGCCGCGCGGCTGCCGTACAGCGAACAGGGGCGCCATTTCGAATCGGGCGTGGTTCACGAAGTGCAGGCGGTGGGCGTGTACGGTGTTGTGGCACTTTCCATGGCGCTGCTGGCCCTCTTGCTGGGGTGGTTGGCGCGCCGCATGAAGTAACGCTGTTCCTGCAGGAGACACCCTTTGCCTTCAAATGCCCGTTTGCGCGTGGTCGCGCACCTCATTGGTGCTGCACTGATTGGCCTCGCGCCGATAGCGTCGGCAAGCGCACAAACCCCGGCCGCGCAGCCCGATGTCGTGCTGGACGAACTGGTGGTCACCGGCGTTCAGCCCGGCCCTGGCCTGTGGCGCGCCATGGCCAAGGACGGCGAGGGCGAGGTGTGGATCCTCGCCAGCCTGGTGCCTCTGCCGCGCGCCATGCAGTGGCAGACCGCGCAGGTGGAATCCATCCTGGACACAGCGGCGGAAGTGATTGCGCCCCCGGGCGTGCAGGCCGATATCAGTGCCGGCGACATGCTCAAGATGGCCAGCCTGGCGCGCGCTGCCAACGCTGCCACCAAGCTGCCCAAGCGCCGGCGACTGGACGATGTGCTGCCGCCGGAGCAGTACGCGCGCTGGCGCCAGCTGCGCGAGCGGCACTTCCCGGGCGATGCCAGGCTGGATCGCCATCGCCCGCTGTTCGCCTCGGAGGAACTGTTCTATGAAGCCATCCGCGACGTCGGCCTGACGCGCGCGGACATCGCGTGGACGCGCGTTGCGGAACTGGCCGGACAGCGCAGCCTGCGCGTGGTGGATACCACGCTGCGCTATCCCCTGGCCATCGACCGCAAGGCCTATCGCGCTGGCATCCGCGCGGTGGCGGAATCGCAGGTGGACGACGTGGGCTGCTTCATCACCACCATGGACACGCTGGACGCCAGCCTGGTGCACTTCACCCGTGCCGCCAATGCCTGGGCCACCGGCGACATGCCGCTGCTGCTGCCGATGGAGCTGGCCACGCCCACGCCGCCCTGCAAGCCGGTGCACGACCGGGCGATGAGCTTCCAGCAGCGGCCCGGACTTCGCCTGCAGTCCCTGGCGCTCTGGCGCAGCGCAGTGGAAAACGCACTGGCCGAAAAGCGCATCGCGCTGGCCTTGCTGCCGCTGCCGGACCTGGTGGCGCCGGGCGGTGTGCTTGACCAGCTGCGCGCCGCGGGATTTGAAGTGGAATCGCCTGAGTAAGTCGACGGCGGCAGCCGGCATTGCGATGGAGAAGAGTGGCGCGAGAGGTTCCGCAGGTCCCGGTCTTTCGCCTCCCGGTCGTATGCCAAGATTGGCGGTGAAAATGACTCCGACCGCCACCATCCGCCGCGAAATTCCAGCGATCCTGGCTCTGGCCGTGCCCATCGTGGCGGGCTTGGGTGCATCCACCCTGCTGGGTGTGACCGACTCGGTGATGCTGGCGCCGCTGGGGGCCCTGCCGCTGGCGGCGGTCGGCATCACCAACGCGGTGGCGGTCATCTTGTTCGCGGCCATTTACGGGCTGCTGTCGGCCCTGTCGGTTCGCGTCGGAACGGCTCACGGTGCGGGGCAGGGGCGGCGCATCCCGGTGATCCTTCGCAACGGGCTGGCACTGGGCGCGATGGTCGGCGTCTTCGGCGCGGCGGCGATGTTGTCGGTCTGGCCGCTGCTGTTTGCGCTGGGCCAGCCGGCCGAAGTCCTGGCGATCATGTTCCCCTACTGGGTGGCGATCTCGCTGCTGATGGTGCCCTTCTCGGTCCTGACCGTGTTCAAGTCCGCCTTCGAAGCCGTGGACCGCCCGTGGCTGGGCGCCTGCTTTGCGTTCCTGGCCGTTGCCATCAACATCCCTTTGAACTACTCGCTGATCTGGGGCATCGGTCCCCTGCCGCAGCTGGGACTCACGGGGGCAGGCATTGCGTCACTTGCCGCCGAAGCGCTGGCCATGCTGGCCGCGTGGGTATTCTGGCAACGTGCGAGGTCCATGCGACGGCTGCGGCTGCGTGCCGACCTTTCCGGATCCGAGATGGCGTCGGTGGCCCGCGAGGGCGCGCCGTTGGGGCTGATGTACGTGGCCGAAACCGGCGCCATGGCGGTGGCCACGCTGCTGGTGGGCACCTTCGGCGCCGTGGCGCTGGCGGGCAACCAGGTGGCCATGTCTGTTGGCGGCTTGCTGTACATGGTTCCGCTCGGCCTTGCCGGCGCGGTTTCGATACGCGTGGCGCAGGAACGCGGGGCGGGGAACCGGGGCGCCTTGCGCCCGATCACCTGGGCGGCATTGGGTCTGGGCACGGTTTGGCTTTCGGGGGCCGCCATCCTGCTGGGTTTGTACGGACGAAACGTCGCCGGCTGGATCACGTCGGAACCCGAGGTGATCACCGTTGCCACCAGCATCTTCGTCGTCTTCGCCTTTTCGCAAGTGATGGACGGCGTGCAATCCACCATGACCGGCGCACTGCGAGGCCTGTCGGACACGGGTTTTCCGGCAAAGGTTTCGTTGGCCGCTTACTGGGGCTTGGGGCTTCCGCTGGGCTGGCTGTTCGCGCGTACCGCCGGCATGGGCCCGTCCGGCATCTGGGCGGGATTCGTCGTTGCGCTGGGGCTGGCGTCGGTGGTGCTTGTCCGGCGATTCCTCCAGCAGACCGTAGCGGCGCTGCCACCGCCGCCTTGGCGCGCAGGGGCCGCCTAGGGCGACCGGGCGGAGGCGATTCGGGCGAGTGTCCTGACGGGCTAGGGGGCGCGCCTTGCTGCAATGAATGAGCGCACCATCAGCACCAGGAGGGCCGCAGACAGCACCAGCATGCCCACGTTGACGCCCAGCGCCAGCGGGCTCATTTGCGCTGCGCGAATGACCAGCGCTGCGGCGGGCGCAAGCGCACCCAGTAGCGCCACCAGCGCAGCAACGTGCATCAGATGCTTGCGCGCGCCGTCGAACATCAGCGCCAATCCGGCGAAAAGCCCCAGCGCTATTCCCACGTAGGCGGGCAGCAGTGCCGTGCGGCTCGAGGAAATGCCGAACGCGGCGGCACCCAGGGCGATCAGCAGGAACGCAAAGATCAGCGTGGTTTTTGGCATTTCAGTCGCCTTGAGGTCGGAAGAGCGAAAAAAGACGGGAAATCCGGAGCGTCGCCCCGCTCAAGGGTACACCGGCTGGCGCCGCAGCCCGGGCTGGAAAGAAAAACCCCGGCCGGAGCCGGGGTCGTCTGTGTCACGCAACCACCAGGATCAGAGCAGCGGAATCATCAGCAGCGCCACGATGTTGATGATCTTGATCAGCGGGTTGATGGCCGGGCCCGCGGTGTCCTTGTACGGGTCGCCGACGGTGTCGCCGGTGACCGCGGCCTTGTGGGCTTCGCTGCCCTTGCCGCCGTGGTGGCCTTCCTCGATGTACTTCTTGGCGTTGTCCCAGGCGCCGCCGCCGGTGCACATGGAGATGGCGACGAACAGGCCCGTCACGATCGTGCCCATCAGCAGGCCGCCCAGCGCGTCCGCGCCCAGCGTCACGCCGACGATGATCGGGATGAACAGCGGCAGCATCGAGGGGATGATCATTTCGCGGATGGCCGACTTGGTCAGCAGGTCCACGGCCTTGTCGTACTCGGGCTTGCCGGTGCCTTCCATGATGCCGGGGATTTCCCGGAACTGCCGCCGCACTTCCTCCACCACGGCGCCCGCCGCACGGCCCACGGCCTGCATCGCGAACGCGCCGAACAGGTAGGGGATCATGCCGCCGATCAGCAGGCCGATCACCACGTCCGGGTTGTCGATGGAGAAGTTCACCACCTGGTCGGTGCCGGCGTATTTCTCGCCCAGCTTGTGCGAGTAGTCGGCGAACAGCACCAGCGCGGCCAGGCCGGCCGAACCGATGGCGTAGCCCTTGGTGACGGCCTTGGTGGTGTTGCCCACGGCGTCCAGGGCGTCGGTGGTCTTGCGGATTTCCTTGTCCATGCCCGACATCTCGGCGATGCCGCCCGCGTTGTCGGTGATGGGACCATAGGCGTCCAGCGCGACGATCATGCCGGCCATCGACAACATGGACGTAGCCGCGATGGCGATGCCGAACAGGCCGGCGATCTCATAGCAGCACCAGATGGCCGCAGCCACCGCAAGCACCGGCGCCGCCGTGGACTTCATCGAAACCGCCAGGCCGGCGATGACGTTGGTGCCGTGGCCGGTTTCAGACGCCTTGGCCACCTGCTGCACCGGGCCGTACTCAGTGGCGGTGTAGTACTCGGTGATCACCACCATGGCCGCGGTGAGCACCAGGCCGATGAGGGCGCAGTAGAACAGCGGCATGGCCAGGTCGGCCGAGAACATTTCGTTGCTGACCCAGTAGAACGCACCGGCCGCCAGCACGCCCGACACGGCCAGGCCGCGGTAAAGCGCGTTCATGATCTTGCCGCCTTCGCGCACGCTGACGAAGAACGTGCCGACGATCGAGGCCAGGATGGACACCGCGCCCAGCACCATCGGATACACCACGCCCGCCCAGCCGTAGGTGGCGAAGGCGATGCCCGCGATCAGCATGGAGGCGATGACGGTGACGGCGTAGGTTTCGAACAGGTCGGCCGCCATGCCGGCGCAGTCGCCGACGTTGTCGCCCACGTTGTCGGCGATCACGGCCGGGTTGCGCGGGTCATCCTCGGGGATGCCGGCTTCCACCTTGCCCACCAGGTCGGGGGGGGGGGGGGGGGGCGGGGG
>NZ_JAIBFH010000385.1 GCF_019459675.1 Arenimonas sp. | reverse complement strand
GGCGTTTTTCTTTGGCGTGACGGCAAAAATTCTTTCGCGAGACCACAAAAAAAGCCGAATTCGCCTTGTTGCCTGGCTTGCGCCACTGCTATACTTCCGCCGCTTAAGGGAACGCTACTGAGTACGAAGTGAGCCGCGCGTCCCGCCCCGTTACCCCCCACGCCCTGCTGCCGCCGTTGTGCCAATTGGCCGTGGGTGTGGTCGGCGCCGCCAGCCTGGCGGCGACCCTGGGCGGTAGCGCTGCACTGGCCTTGATGGCGGGTGTGGCGGTGATCGCAGCAGCACAACTCGTCTTCAGCTGGCGAACCGAACTGAGGTCGCACTCCGCGACGGCCCACCGGATGTTCGGTCGGCTCATCCTCGGGACGGTGCTCAAGTGGCTGGTGATCGGCGCGGGGCTGGCCATTGCCATGACACAGGGGCTCAACCCGACATACGTACTGGGGGGCGCGCTGCTTGCCTTCCTCACCCATTTGATCTGCTTGCCATGGTTGCTTCGATGAATCGACTCCTTCAAGTCGCCGGTGACAGTCCCAGCGAATACGTAACCCACCATCTGGACCACTGGACCGTTTCCATCGGTGACGGCTGGTTCATGAAGCTCAACGTCGACAGCCTGCTGGTGTCGGTGACGATCGGCCTGCTGGGTCTGGGACTGTTCTGGCTGATGGGTCGCCGCGCCACCGCGGGCGTTCCCGGCAAGCTGCAGGCCTTCCTTGAAATCGTGGTCGAGTTCATCGACACCCAGGTTCGGGACGTCTTCCACGGCGACCGCAAGTTCGTCGCGCCGCTGGCGCTCACGATCTTCGTCTGGATCTTCCTCATGAACGCGATGAAGATGCTGCCGGTGGACCTGGTGCCAGGCCTGGCGAAGGCCGCGGGCAGCGAGTACTTCCGCGCCGTGCCCACCGCCGACCTCAACACCACCCTGGCGATTTCCACCACGGTGCTGATGCTGATGTTCGCCTTCGCAATCAAGGCCAAGGGTGGCTTCGGTTTCGCCAAGGAACTGCTGACCGCGCCCTTCCATGCCCACGGCACCGGAATGAAGCTGGTGCTGGCTCCGGCCAACTTCGGCCTCAACGTCATCGAGTACCTGTCCAAGCCGGTCAGCCTGGCCATGCGTCTGTTCGGCAACATGTTTGCCGGTGAACTGGTGTTCCTGCTGATTGCGCTGCTGGGCGCCGCGGGCGGCCACTTCATCATGGACGTGGGCGGCTTCGGCGGCACCACCGGCGGCATCCTGGCTTTCCTGGGCGCCGTGCTCGCGGGCGCCGGCTGGTCCATCTTCCATATCCTGGTGATCACTCTCCAGGCGTACATCTTCATGATTCTCACCGTGGTCTATCTCTCGATGTCCACGGAAGCGCACTGATCCACCCTTATCGCTTTTCCCTTAACTTGACCCTGTAAAAAAGGACTGCACCATGGACATGACCCTCGTCGCCGCCATCCAGAGCTCCACCGCGCTTGCCATCGGCATCATCATCGGCCTGGGCGCGCTCGGCGCCTGCATCGGCATCGGCATCATGGGCTCGAAGTTCCTCGAGAGCGCCGCGCGCCAGCCGGAACTGGTCCCGATGCTGTCGGGCCGCATGTTCCTGCTCGCCGGCCTGATCGACGCCGCGTTCATCATCGGCCTTGCCATCGCGCTGTTCTTCGCGTTCGCGAACCCGCTGCTGGCCGCGCTGGGCGGCTAAGCGGCCCGACTCGCTCCATGGGGTGGGGGCCCCCGGCCGCCCCCCCCCCC
>NZ_JAIBFH010000369.1 GCF_019459675.1 Arenimonas sp. | reverse complement strand
CCACCATCGACTGCGCGTGGCTTGTGGACACCGGTGGCGCGGGCTCGGGCGCCGGGGCGCCGGTGGTGCGAAATATCCTCGACGCCTGGCTGGTGCCGCCGCCGGAGGACACCACGCGATGATGGTCCTGGTGCGCTGGCTGCGCGAGATATTGGCCCGGCTGTTCGACAAGGTTGACCTGCCGCTGCTGCTGGCGCTGCTATGCGTGATGCTGATCAGCCTGGTGGTGCTGGCCAGTGCCGGCGGCGACAACACCCGGCTGTTCATGTCCCAGGCGGCGCGATTCGGGGTGGGACTGGCCGCGATGGTGGTGGTGTCGCGGATAACGCCGGCCAAGCTCAGGCTGTGGACGCCGGCGGCCTACCTGGGCAGCCTGGTGCTGCTGGCCCTGGTCTTCGTGTTCGGATCCGGCCGCAGCGCCGACCTGTGGCTGGACCTGGGCGTGTTCTACCTGCAGCCGGGCGAACTGCTCAAGCTGTCGGTGCCGATGATGCTGGCCTGGTACCTGCATGGCGTGGTGCTGCCGCCCAGCTGGAAATCGCTGGCGGTGGCCGCCGCGATCATCGGCCTGCCGGTGGCGATGATCATCAAGCAGCCTGACCTCGGCACCGGCATGCTGGTGGCGGCCTCGGGAGTGTTCGCCATCTACCTCGCGGGCATCGCCTGGTGGCGCATCGGCCTGCTTGCCGGGCTGGGGCTGGCTTCGCTGCCGGCGGTGTGGCCCTTCCTGCTGCCGCACCAGCGCGAACGTGTTCTGACTTTCCTGAGCCCCGAGTCCGACCCGCTGGGAACGGGTTGGAACATCATCCAGTCGAAGATCGCCATCGGCTCGGGTGGCTTCAGCGGCAAGGGCTGGGGGCAGGGCAGCCAGGCGCACCTGGACTTCCTGCCCGAGCACACCACCGACTTCATCTTCTCGGTGCTGTCGGAGGAATGGGGCTGGCTGGGCGTGGTGACGCTGCTGGCGCTGTACCTGTTCATCATCGGCCGCTGCATGTGGCTGGCGGCCAGTGCCCGCGACGGTTACTCGCGCATCCTGGCCGGCGCGCTGGCCATGACCTTCTCGGTGTACGTGATCGTCAACGGCGGCATGGTCGCCGGCCTGCTGCCGGTGGTGGGCGTGCCCATGCCCCTGCTGAGCTACGGCGGCACGTCGGCGGTGTCGCTGCTGGTGGGCTTTGGCACGGTGATGTCGGTGCACGCGCACCGGAAATTCATGACCTGAAGCTGACTCGCCCGGTCCTTGCCGGAGCTGGGGCGTGGTAAATTGCCCCACCCAGGAATCGACCAGACCCATGCCCCGAATCGCACTCCGCCTGTTCGCTCCGCTGCTGCTGTTGGCCAGCGCCGCCGCCATCGCCCAGCCTGCCGATGCACCGCAGGTCGACCCCGCCCAGCGCGCCGCCTTCGTCGCGCAAACGGCGGAGCAGTACGGGCTCGACCCCACTGAAATCAATGCCTGGCTGGACCGGTCCAACTACCGCCAGAGCATCGTCAATGCGATGTCGCGGCCGGCAGAGTCGGTCAAGACCTGGAAGCAGTACCGGCCCATCTTCATCGTCGACCAGCGCATCACCCAGGGCCGCGCCTTCCTGGCGCGCCACCGCGATCAGCTGGCCAAGGTGGAAGCCGACACCGGGGTGCCGGCCGAAATCATCGTCGCCATCATTGGCGTCGAAACCAGCTACGGCGGCAACACCGGCAGCTATCCGGTGCTGGACGCGCTTTACACGCTGGCGTTCTTCTACCCCATCAGCGGCAAGCCCGACCAGGTCGAGCGCGAGGCCATGCGCACGAAGTTCTTCCAGGGCGAACTGGCCCAGGTGATGGTGCTGGCCAAGGAAGAAAACCTCGACCTGGCCGCGCTGAAGGGCAGCTATGCCGGCGCGATGGGCTACGGCCAGTTCATGCCCTCCAGCTACCGCGCCTACGCGCGCGACGGCGACGGCAACGGCCGTCGCGACCTGTTCGGATCGCTGCCGGACGTGTTCGCCTCCGTGGCCAATTACTTCGTCGCGCACGGTTGGCAGAAGGGCGAGCCGGTGGTTGCGCTGGCCACCCAGGCCCCGGGCGCCGCGCCGTTCAAGCCCGATACGCTGGAGGCCAAGTACAGCCTGGCCGAGCTGGGCGAGAAGGGCTACCGCCCGGCCGCCGCGCAGGGCCACGACCTCAAGGCGACCCTGGTGACCTTCGAGGGAAACGAGGGGATCGAGCATTGGCTCGGCTTCCGGAATTTCTACGCCATCACCCGCTACAACCGCTCGCCGATGTACGCGATGGCGGTTTACCAGCTGTCGCGCGAAATCGCTGCGGCGCCGGCCGCCGCCTCCGCTCCGTGAAGGCGCTGCCCGGCCTGCTGGTGCTGGCGCTGCTTGCGGGCTGCGCCGGCAAGCCGGTGAAACCCGTACCCCAGTCCGCCGCCGCGCCGCGGGCCGCCGCCCCGGCCACGGGCACGCCCGCTGCCGCGATGGCCGCCCAGGACGTGCCGCCGGCCTGCCTGCAGGTGCGCGAGCATCGCGACGAGGACTACACCCCGGGCGGCCTTTACGCGCCGGGCGTGCGCGACAGTGCGCCCGAGCACGCGCTCGACATCAGCAACATCCCCGAGCCGGAGCCGCGCGCCGAACCGGCGTCCCGTTACGGCAACCGTTCGCCCTACACGGTGCTCGGCAAGCGCTACCAGGTGCTTGACCAGGCCGAAGGCTACGTCGAGCGTGGCCTGGCGTCCTGGTACGGACAGAAATTCCACGGCCGCCATACCTCCAGCCGCGAGCTGTACGACATGTGCAGCTTCAGCGCCGCGCACAAGACGCTGCCGCTGCCCAGCTACGTGCGCGTCACCAACCTCGACAACGGCCGCAGCGCCATCGTGCGCGTGAACGACCGCGGGCCGTTCCATCCCGGACGCATCATCGACCTGAGCTATGCCGCGGCGGTGAAACTGGGCGTGGACCGCACCGGCACCGCGCGGGTGGAAGTAGCGGCGATCACCGGCGGCACCCCTTCGCGCACGGCGCTGGCGCCCGCGGCGGCCTCGCGCGGCCCGCTTCCGGCCGCCGCCCCGAACCTGGGCCCACAGATCGTGCAGGTGGGCGCCTACCGCGACGAAGGCAATGCGCGCCGCATTGCCCAGAGCCTGCGGGCCGCCGGCATCAGCGGCATCGAGGTTGAGCCGGTGCGCCTGCACGACGGCAAGGTCTGGCGCGTGCGCATCGCCCCGGTGTCGGCACCTGCACTCGAATCGGTGCTCAGCAGCATCCGCGCCCTGGGGCTGCCCAGCCCGCGGGTGTTCAGCGAATAAGGTCTAGCATTACCCCTCTTGCAACGGCCGGCCTGCGCCTGCCCATGATTTGGAGTCACCCCCGGATGTCCGTTTCCCGTTTCGCTACCGTCCTTTTGGCTGGCCTGTTGACCACCGCCGTGCTGGCCCAGACGCCGGCGCCCGCACCCCGGCCGGCACCGGCTCCGGTGGCTCCCGCCGCTCCCATGCCGGCCGCGCCGGTGCCCCAGGGCAAGGCCTGGATCCTGATGGACCACGTCAGCGGCCAGGTGCTGGCGGGCGAAAACTACGACGAGGCCCTGAACCCGGCCAGCATCACCAAAGTGATGACGTCCTACGTGGTGGCCGCGGAAATGGCCAACGGCAAGGTCAAGCCCACCGACATGGTGCGCATCAGCGAGAACGCCTGGCGTTCGGGCGGCGCCGGCACCGACGGCAGCTACAGCGCGCTGGCGATCAACTCCGAAGTGCCGCTGGACGACGTGCTGCACGGCCTGGTCATCCAGTCGGGCAACGACGCCGCCATCGCCCTGGCCGAACACGTGGCCGGCAGCGAGGCTGCCTTCGTTGACCTGATGAACGCCTACGCCAAGCGACTGGGCATGACCCGCACGAACTTCGCCAACGCCCACGGCCTGACCGCCGAGGGCCACCTGATGAGCGCCCGCGACATCGCCATCCTGTCGCGCGCCGTGATCAATGACTACCCCGACCACTACGCGCTCTACAAGATCAAGGAATTCACCTACAACAACATCCAGCAGTGGAACCGCAACGGCCTGCTGTGGAAGGACGCCAGCGTCGACGGCCTCAAGACCGGCCATACCGAAGCGGCCGGCTATTGCCTGGCCGCTTCAGCCAAGCGTGGCGACCAGCGCCTGATCTCGGTGGTGCTGGGCATCGACACCCAGAGCCGCAGCGAGGGCTTCAAGGCCCGCGAGGAAGGCAACCTGGCCCTGCTCAACTGGGGCTTCCGCTTCTTCGAAACCCACAGCGTGTACGAAGCCGGCAAGCAGGTGGCTGACCAGAAGCTGTGGCGCGGTGACGCCGAGACGGTGGCGCTGGGCGTGGCACAGCCGCTGCTGGTGACCCTGCCGCGCGGCCGCTATGCCGACCTCAAGCCCAGCATGGACGTGCCCAAGCAGCTGGTGGCCCCGATCACCAAGGGCCAGAAGATCGGCACCGTGCGCCTGTCGCTGGACGGCAAGGTGGTGGCCGAGCGGCCGCTGGTGGCGCTGGCCGACGTCGCCGAGGGCGGCTTCTTCAAGCGCATGAACGACGACTTCTGGCTGTGGTGGGAAAGCGAGTAAAGCCGCCGGCTGGAACACCGCACCATGGCCGGGGCGGGACTTGGGCGGGTGGCTCCGCGCCCCCATAATGAGGGTCATGAGCATGCAGTCCGACAATCCCGAGCACGGCTTCCAGTTCCCCGGCATTTTCGAGATCAGCGCCATGGGTTCGGCCGAGGCCGACCTGCACCTGGTGATGCCGATGGTGCTCGAGGCGCTGGGCCTGACGGTCTACGTCGACCGCATGCGCATCAAACCCTCGTCCAAGGGCAACTACGTGTCGGTGGTGCTGGTGTTCGAAGCGCATTCGCGCGAGGACTATGACGCCGCCCACGGCGCGCTGCGCGAGCACCCGGCGGTGAAGTGGACGCTGTAGCCGCGTCCTGCCCGGCGTCCGCCGCGGCCGAGGCCGTCGCCCCCCGCGCCTGGACCGTTCGCGAGCTGGGCCGCCAGCCCTACGAGCCGGTGTGGCGCGCCATGCAGCGCTTCACCGACGCCCGGGGCCCCGACACGCCCGACGAGCTGTGGCTGGTGGAACACGACCCGGTGTTCACCCTGGGCCAGGCCGGCAAGCCCGAGCACGTGCTGGCACCGGGCGATATCCCGGTGGTCAACGTCGATCGCGGCGGCCAGGTCACCTACCACGGCCCCGGCCAGATCGTGGCCTACCCGCTGGTGGACCTGCGCCGCCTGGGGCTGGGCGTGCGCGAGCTGGTTTGCCGGATCGAACAGGCGGTGATCGACGTACTGGCCGGCTACGGCATCGCTGCGGCGCGCCGCGCCCGCGCGCCCCGCCTCTACCTGGGCGGCGCCCCA
>NZ_JAIBFH010000357.1 GCF_019459675.1 Arenimonas sp. | reverse complement strand
GGGGGGGGGGGCGTTTTCCACTTTTTGTTTTAATCTTGTTGGGCTCCCCGGGGGGGGGTTGGGCGCCGCGGCGGGCGCCTGTGCCTGCGCGGCAGGCAGCGCCAGGGCCATGACAAGGGCGAAGGCAGGGAGGTGGGGCAGTCTCATGGGCGATCACTCATGCTGGGAACGAAGGGAACAGGCCGGCCTGGAAGCCGCAGCTGCGGCTCGGGCAGGCAGGCCTTGGACGAACGTACGGCCGCGAAAGTTCCGCCCACCAGGCCCAGCAGCGTCAGCAGATCGGCATGGCGGCCCCAGAGCAGGCCGGCGCCGAAGCCCAGCCCGGCGCCCAGCAGCAGACCCAGCCACGCCATGCCGTAACCGCGCCAGGCGGCGCGACGCAGGCTGGCATCGTCCAGGCAAAGCCGCAGCGGCTGGCCGATGCTCACGGGCAGGTGGACCGGGGCAGGCATCTCGAACTCGCCGCTGGCGTTGGTGGCGAACAGGCTGCAGCGGCCCGCACAGCCGCCCGAACAGCCGTCGCAGGCGCTGCCCAGCAGGCGCAGCCGCAGGCGGCCCGCCGCACTGCCGCAGACCTCGACATCGCGCTCAGCCACGGCGCGGCGCGCGGCGGCTGCCAGCGCCGGGCCCTTGCCGGCCCGGCCTCATCGCGCGTCCGGAGTTTGCGCAGCGCGATGGCCGCTGTCGCCATCCGCAGGCGGTGGCGCCGAAACAACACCACTGCGCGCGGGGGGCCAGGCCTGGCCGCGAACCAACAGGCCGTCCCGGTCACGCGCATCCATCTGCAGCGGCGACCGGGGCCAGGCTTGCGCGCCCCGGAGCACCAGCGGGAAATCACGCACCGACGGCAATGGCGACATGGGCGGCACGGCCTCGGTGATGGCGTTGGGCATGGGCGAAAGCGCGGGCTCGGTCGGTGCCAGGGCCGACTCACTGGCCGCCTGGGGGCGGCTGGGGTCCACCGCCAGGATGCCGGGTAGCATGACCGCGGCCACGACCAGGGCCGCCGCCGAAGCCAGCCAGGCAAGGCGCGGCCGCTGCGGCTGCGGCTGGGCATGGTTGGCTGCCGGCGCCGTGGCGGCGGCGACCCGATCGGCAAAGCCCTTATCCATCGCCCGCACCGGCACGCGCTTCAGGCAGGCGGAGGCGACCTGCCAGCGCTCGAACTGTTCGCGCAGGGCCACGTCGCTGCCGAGGCGGCGCTGCAGGAACCGCGCCTCGTCGGGCGGCAGTGCGCCATCCATCCAGGCGCTGAGCTGTTCCAGTAGCAAGGGGTCGATGGCGGTCATGGTCGGACTCGCTGGTTGTCCACCAGGGGGCGCAGCTGCCGGTCGATCGCCTCGCGGGCGCGGAATATCCGCGACCGCACCGTGCCGATCGGGCACTGCATCAACAGCGCGATTTCTTCGTAGCTGCGGCCATCCACCTCGCGCAGGGTGATGGCTTGGCGGAGTTCTTCGGGAAGCGCGGCGACCGTTTCGTTCACTGTTTGTTCCATTTCCTCGCGCAGCAGGTTGTGCTCGGGCGTGTCGTGGTCGTGCAGCCGCCCGCCGCCGGCGTGGTGTTCGGCGTCCTCCACCGCGATGTCGGCGGTGGGCGGGCGGCGCTTCATGGTGACGAGGTGGTTCTTGGCGGTGTTCACGGCAATCCGGTAAAGCCACGTGTGGAACTGCGAGTCGCCGCGGAAGTTCCCCAGCGCCCGGTAGGCGCGGATGAACGCTTCCTGGGTGACGTCCTGGCTTTCGGCGTGGTCGGGCACGAACCGGTACACCACCGCGCCAATCCGGTGCTGGTACTTGCGCACCAGCAGGTCGAACGCCGAGTTGTCGCCAGCTTGCGCACGCTTGACCAGGTCCAGGTCCAGTTGATCGTCGCCCATCCGGGCCGCTGCTCCTGCGGCCGTCCGGGCCGCTTGTGGGACATTGTCCGCCGGGGAAAGTTCCTTCACCGGGGCAAGCCCGGCGTTGACCCCCCGGGGTCCTGCCCGGATGATACGTCCTCCCTTCCCTACCCCAACGTATGGAGACCGCCATGTTCGACGGACTTCGCCTTGCCCATTGGCAGGCCAACCGCCGCCCCGACGGCATCCTGGTGCTCACGCTCGATCGTTCCGACCAGGGCGTGAACGCGCTGTCCCGGGGCGTGCTGGACGAACTCGAGGCCATGATCGAGCGCATCGCGCTGGAACTGCCCAAGGGCATCGTCATCATTTCAGGCAAGGCGGCCGGCTTCATTCCCGGCGCCGACATCAAGGGTTTCGAGGAAATCGCCGCCAAGGGCCTGGTCGAAGACTGGATCCGCCGCGGCCAACTGGTCTTCCAGAAGCTGGCCGAACTGCGCTGCCCCACCGTGGCCGCCATCCACGGCCACTGCATGGGCGGCGGCACCGAGATCGCCCTGGCCTGCCGCTACCGCATCGCCAGCCGCGACGAAAAAACCCGCATCGGCCTGCCCGAGATCAAACTCGGCATCTACCCGGGCTGGGGCGGCAGCGTTCGCGCGCCGCGCCTGATCGGCGCGCCCGCCGCGATGGACCTGATGCTCACTGGCCGCAGCCTCTCCGCTTCGGCGGCCAAGGCCATGGGCCTGGTGGACCGCGTGGTCGAGCCGGCCAACCTGCTCGACGAGGCGGTGAAGCTGGCCCAGCGCGGCACGACCCGTCCGCCCAAGCAGCGCCTGCTCGCCTGGGCCACCAACACCGGCCTGGGACGCGCGCTGCTGGCGCCCCAGATGACCAAGCAGGTGGCCCGCAAGGCGCGCAAGGAACATTACCCCGCGCCGTTCGTGCTGATCGACACCTGGCGCCGCAGCGGCGGCCTGCCCATCCACGCCGCACTGAAGGCCGAAGCCAAATCGGTGGTGAAGCTGGCGGGCACGCCCACCGCGCACAACCTGGTCCGCGTGTTTTTCCTGATGGACCGGCTCAAGGGCCTGGGCGGCAAGGACCGCGGTATCCAGAAAGTGCACGTGGTGGGCGCCGGCGTGATGGGCGGCGACATCGCCGCCTGGTGCGCGCTGCGCGGCTTTGACGTCACGCTGCAGGACCGCGAGATGAAGTTCATCCAGCCGGCGCTGGACCGCGCCGCGGCGCTGTTCGCCAAGAAGGTGAAGGACGAGGCCAAGCGTGCCGCCACGTCGGCGCGCCTGAAGGCCGACGTCGAAGGCGCGGGCGTGGCCGATGCCGACCTGGTCATCGAAGCCATCTTCGAGAACCTCGAAGCCAAGCAGGCCCTGTTCGCCAAGGTGGAGGAAACGCTCAAGCCCGGCGCAATCCTGGTGTCCAATACCTCGTCCATCCCGCTCACCGACCTGCGCACGGGCCGGAAAGACCCTGCGCGCTTCGCCGGCCTGCACTACTTCAACCCGGTGGCGCTGATGCCGCTGGTGGAGATCGTGCGCCACGACCAGCTGGACCCGGAAACCGAGCGCCGGCTGGCGGCTTTCTGCAGGGCCATCGACAAGCTGCCGATCCCGGTGGCGGGCACGCCTGGCTTCCTGGTCAACCGCATCCTGGCGCCCTACATGCAGGAAGCCATCATCGCTTTCTCCGAAGGCATCCCGGGCCCGGTGATCGACAAGGTGGCGCTGAAGTTCGGCATGCCGATGGGCCCGATCGAACTGGTGGACACGGTGGGCCTGGATGTCGCCGCCAGCGTCGGCAAGATCATGGCCGACTTCCATGGCCAGGTGCTGCCGGAAGCCTTCAAGGTGGAAGAAGGACGGCGCGGCAAGAAGGACGGCCAGGGCCTTTACAAGTGGGAAAACGGCCGCGCCGTAAAGCCCGAGGTGGCCAAGGACTACCAGGCGCCCGAGGACCTGGAGGACCGGCTGATCCTTCCCCTGCTCAATGAAGCGGTGTCGTGCCTGCACGACGGCGTGGTGGCCGATGCCGACCTGCTGGACGCCGGCGTGATCTTCGGCACCGGCTTCGCGCCGTTCCGCGGCGGCCCCATCCAGCACATCAAGGCCGTCGGCGCCGACAAGCTCAAGGCGCGCCTGGACACGCTGCACACCCGCTACGGCGCCCGCTTCAAGCCGCGCGCGGGCTGGGACCAGCTGTAACCTGCGCCGTCAGCTGCAGCCGATCAGCTTGAGCTGCTGCCCGGTGCGGATGACGTAGGGAGAACGCAGGCCGTTGGCGCGCGCCAGCGGTCCGGGGGGGCGGCCCCCCCGCC
>NZ_JAIBFH010000356.1 GCF_019459675.1 Arenimonas sp. | reverse complement strand
TTCTTCCAGAGGAAGAACTTAACCTGACCCCGTTTTGGCTTCGGCTTTACGCCTTCTTGGCGGGGGCTTTCTTTGCCGGGGCCTTCTTGGCGGGGGCTTTCTTGGCGGCCGGCTTGGCCGTGGTCTTCTTCGCAGCGACCTGCTTGGACGCGGCTTTTTTCGCAGCGGGCTTGGCCGCGGCTTTCTTGCGCTTGTTCACGGCATAAACCGCGGCGCCCACGGCCGCCAGGGCGGCAGCGGTGACGGCGGTGCCAACCGGATGCTTGCGCACGGCCTTGATGGCGGCGGCTCCGCCTTTCTTCGCGGCGGCCAGGCCGGCGCCGGCGCCGACCAGGGCGCTGGCCTTGCTGGTGAGGTCGGAATTCTTCCAGGCCTTTTTGGCCATCGCGGTGCCGTCGTTCAACGTGGCCAGCGCGGTCGATACGATCTTGCTCGTCTTGCTCATGATGGACTCCGGAGGGATTGATAAATTTTGGGGTTGCCTGCTGCCTTTACAGCCTAACCCCAAACAGATGAACGGCGGTCACATCGCAGTCCGGCCTCAGGTGCCCCGCGGCTTGGCGCGATGGGTGGCGGCGGCGGTCCAGGGATCGTCCGGCCAGGGGTGGCGCGGGTAGCGGCCCTTCATTTCCTTGCGCACTTCGGGGTAGGTGTTGCGCCAGAAACTGCGAAGGTCCTGGGTCACCTGCAGCGGTTTTCCGCCCGGCGAAAGCAGGTGCAGGGTCAGCGGCACCCGGCCGTCGGCAATCCGCGGCGTATCGGCCAGGCCGAACAGCTCCTGCAGCTTCACCGCCAGCACCGGGGCGGCTCCCTGCGCGTACTCGATGCCGCGCTCCATGCCCGAGGGCACGGTGATGCGGCGCGGCGCCAGGGCGTCCACCTGCTGGCGCAGCGACCAGTCCAGGCCTGATTTCAGGGCTTCGCCCAGGGCCTGCTCATCCAGGGCATCGAGTCGGGTCTTGCCGGTGAAGGCCGGCTTGAGCCAGGCGTCACGGCTGGCCAGCAGCGCCTCGTCGGACAGGTCGGGCAGGCCCAGCTCGGGCAGCCAGTCACGCACGCAGCGCACGCGCTCGAGCCACTGGCGCAGGCCTTCGGTCCAGGGCAAGGCATCCAGCCCCAGTTCGCCGACCGCATCGCTCAGGGCCTGCGCGGCCAGCTTGGGGTCGGGGCGACCGGCGGGTTTGCTCTCCAGCGTGATCTTGTCGAAACCCCGCTCGCGGCGCGCCACCAGGGCGCGCGCCGCCGGGTCCCAGCGCACGATGTCGCCCTCGAAGAAGCGCGAGGGGAAGTCGCGCTGCAGCCGCGCCTCGTCCACCGGCGCGGCGCGCATCACCAGGGAGTCCTTGGTTTCGAAGCGCAGTTCGCTGGCGACGATCCAGGGTTCGCCGTAAAGCGCGCTGTCGTCGAAGATCCGCGCCATGCGCCCGTTGGCCAGCTGGTAGCGGCGCGGCTCGGTGGGATGCTGGCGGGCGATGCGTTCGGGGAAGGCATGCGCCAGCAGATCGCCCAGCAGGTGCGCAGGCGCGTCGCGCGGCGGCAGCGCATCGCAGCGCAGGCGGCGGCGCCACTGCCGGGCGGCGGCGTCGATCGCCGCGAGTGCGCCGCGATTCGCGTCCGGCGGCACGCGGCCGTGGCGCAGGGCCGCCAGCGCCTGCCAGCGGCTGGCGATGTCATCCCGGCGGCCGCGCAAGGGGTCGCGCGCTTCCACCAGGGCCGCCAGGTCGCAGGCCAGCGCACGCTCGGACGGGTCACGCGGCGCCTTGAGCATGGCCGCCAGCCGCGGATGCGTGCCCAACGCCAGCAGTGTCCGGCCGAAGGCCGTGATGCGGGCGTCCGCATCCACCGCGCCCAGACGCAGCAGCAGCTCGCGCGCCGCGCCCAGCGCGCCGGCGGGCGGGGCGTCCACGAAGCGCAGCGAGGATTCACCCCAGGCGGCCAGCTCGAGGGCCAGGCCGGCCAGTTCGACCTGGGCGATCTCCGGCGTGCGCATCGGCTCGAGCCGCTGCGAAGCCGGCCACAGGCGATAGCACCAGCCCTCGGCGACGCGGCCGGCGCGACCGGCGCGCTGGTCGGCCGAGGCCTGTGAAATGGCCACCGTTTCCAGCCGGGAAAAGCCCGAGTTCGGGTCATAGCGCGGCTCGCGCGCCTGGCCCGCGTCTATCACCACGCGCACCCCGGGCAGGGTGACCGAGCTTTCCGCCACGTTGGTGGCCAGGACGATGCGGCGCCGGCCCAGCGGGTCGGGCGACAGGGCGGCGGCCTGGGCATCGACGCTGAGCTCGCCGTGCAGGGGCAGCAGCTGCACCGCCGCGCCGGGCGCACCGCGTTGGGTCGCGCCCGCCGCATCTTCATCGCCCAGATGCGCCAGCGCCTTGATGGCGTCGCCGATCTCGCGCTGCCCGGGCAGGAACACCAGCAGGTCGCCGGGATGAAGCGCCAACGCCTCGTCCACGCACCGCCGCAGCTGTGCGGTCAGCGGTTCGTCGCGGCGCGCCGGGTAGTGCGCCAGCGTCACCGGGAAGCTGCGCCCGGCGCTGGTAAGCCGCGGCGCATCGAGCCAGCGCGCCAGCTTCTCGCCGTCCAGGGTGGCCGACATCACCACCAGCCGCAGGTCGTCGCGCAGCTGCGACTGCACGTCCAGCGCCAGCGCCAGCCCCAGGTCGCCGGCGAGATGGCGTTCGTGGAATTCATCGAACACGATCGCCGCCACGCCCTCCAGGGTCGGGTCGTCCTGGATCAGGCGGGTCAGGATGCCCTCGGTCACCACTTCCACCCGCGTGCGCGCCGACACCTTCGACTCGAAGCGGATGCGGTAGCCGACCGTTTCGCCCGGCGCTTCGCCCAGCTGTGCGGCCATGAAGCCGGCGGCGGCGCGGGCCGCGACGCGACGCGGCTCCAGCCCCAGGATCCGGCCGCCGGCCCGCCCCGGCGCCGA
>NZ_JAIBFH010000354.1 GCF_019459675.1 Arenimonas sp. | reverse complement strand
TGGGGGGGGGGGCCCGGGCGCCACCGCCGGCGTCACCTGCGCTGCGCGGGGGCGGGGTGTGGGGGGGGCGGGGGGCGCGCGGGGCGCGACGTCTGGCTGGTGGGGGGCGGGGGCGCCCGCGGGGACGGGCAGCGGGCCGCCCACGCCGGAGCCGGCCATGGGCGTGGGCGACTGGCCGCCGGCCCCGTCGAAAACGCGCAGCGCAAGCTCACGCTGGCCTTCGGGTCCCTCGAACACCGCGCGCCGCGGCTCCAGCTGCACCAGGCGCCAGGCGGTGCCCTCCAGCACGTCGCCCAGGCGCACGCGGCGGCTGGCGCCATCGGCGGTGTTCTGCACGATGGCCAGCTTCAACCCGGCCGTGATCAGCACGCTGGTCAGGTTGACGTCCAGCGGCGCCGCGCGGTCGCCGCTGGGGGCGCTCATCGGCGCCGGGCGCCGGTCGCGGCCGAACAGCGGCCGGTTGCCCACTTCCAGGTAGTCGCTGGCCGGGCCCAGGCGCGAACCCACGGCGTCCAGGGTCACCACGGGCAGCGCCGGCATCAGCGCGCCGTCGGCGGGATGCGGCCCTACCCGGCCGCCCAGCCCCAGCACGGCAAGCACCGCCAGGCACAGTGCCCACGCGGCGACCGCGGCCAGCAGGGCACCGGCGGGACGAAGGGCGCTAACCACGCGGCACCTCCGAGGGCGTGCTCAGGTATCCGTACAGGTCGAAGCCCACTTCGACGCCGGCGCTGTCCGTGCTGGAGCCCAGGTAGCTCGAGCGCGAGATCAGGTCGAGGTTGTCGACGAACAGCTGCGGGCTGTCGCTTTCCAGCGCATGCAGCACCGCGCCCAGTTCAGCCACGCCGCAGCGCAGCCGCACCTGCACCGTGGCACGGGTGAACGGGTCCTGCGTGCGCGCCTCGGACGGGGTGCGCGCCGTGATCTGGCAGCGGCCGGGCTGCGGGCTGGCGGCCGCGACCACCGACTCCAGCCGCTGCACCAGCGCCGCCGTGGCCAGCTGCTTGTTGGTTTCGGGCAGGAAGCCGGGATTGCCGGCCTCGAACTCGCGCACGCGCGCCAGCTCGCGCTCGAGCTCAGGCCGCTGGGCGATCTCCATGCGCAGCGTCAGCTCCTGGTCGCGCAGGGTGGCGATTTCGTCGCCCATGGCCAGCATTGGCGCCGTCCACCACCAGTGCAGCAGCACCAGGTAGGCCACGGCAACCACCGCCGCCGCCAGGGCAAGGGTGCGGGCACGCTCAGGGACGGGGCGCATTGGCGGCCTCCGCGCTGGGCTTCACGGCGATGCGTGCGGCCAGGGTGAACCGGTCGCGTCCGGTGCGCGGGTCGGCCTGCACCGCACCCGACAGGGCCGGCTCAACCAGCAGCGGCGACGCCTGCAGCAGCGCCACCAGCGCCGGCGCGGCGCTGCTGTGGCCCACCATCACCAGGCTGTCGTCGTTGATGGCCAGCTTGTCCAGCGTGGTGTCGTCGGGAATGCGCCGGGTCAGGTCATCAAGCACTTCGAGCATGGTGGGCCGGCTGGCGCGCGTGGCGGCGAGGAAGTTCGCCGCCTGCGCCGACGCCTGCAGCTGGTTGCGCAGCGCACGCGCCTCGCGCGCCTGCGCCGTGGCCACTTCAACTTTCGCGCGGAAGTCGTCGCGCACTTCGCGGCGGTTGGCCAGCGTCAACAGCAGCGTGGCCATCAGCGCCACGACCGCCACCGCCGCCAGCGTCAGGTTCAGGCGGCGAACCGGATCCTGGCCGCGTTCGCGGCGCGATTCGGGCAGCAGGTTCACGCCCAGCCGAAGGCCGTTGGCATCCAGCACGTCCACGCCGGCCAGGTTGGCGCCCAGCGTTCCCAGCGCCTGCACTTCCGCGTCAAGCCGGGTGCGCGGCAGCACCAGCAGCTCCACGTCCAACTGCTGGGTGGCCGGGTCACGCGCCAGCACCCGGCCGTGGTAGCTCACCTGGTCGGCCGAAAACGGCGTCTGGCGATCAAGCTCGAACGCCAGCACTTCGCGCAGCCTGGCCTCCGCGGCGAAGGGCAGCGACAGCCTGCGCCGAAGCACCTGCGACACCGGCAGCAGCAGCCAGCGCGGCACGGCGCTGCCGTCCAGGCGTTCACGGGCCTCGTCGAGCACGCCGGCATCGTCCAGCGGCAGCGTGCCCAGCGCAGCGTCCGCACGGCGGCCCGCGGCCACCAGCGCCACGCTGTCGCCCTGGCGCAGCAGGAACAGGCGCTGGTCGTCGCCCTCCACCCAGGTGCGCAGACGGCCCGGCAGCAGCGACAGCAGTGCCGCCACCGCGTCGCGCGAACGCGCCGGCAGCGACGTGCGGGCCAGCCGCAGCGCAATGGGGTCGAGCAGGCTCGAAAGGCGGTCGGCGGCGGGCATCAGTCAGGTTCTCCCGTCCGCCAGGACAGCGGCGCATAAAGTTGGCCGAAGCCCAGGCCGGCACCGATTCTCAGCGCGGCGATCACTTCCACGCCGTTGCCGTCGGGACGGCTGGCGCGGCTGGCGACACTATACGTTCCCGACCCGACCACGGCGATAGGCGTGCCGTCGGGCATCAGCGGCACCGGCAGCCCCGGCTGCCAGGCCTGGCGCGCCGCCAGCAGTTGGGCCGCCTGGTCGGGCGCCAGGCCCATGGCCTGCAGCACGGCCATCTGCGCCAGCCCGGCCTCGGGCAGCGGCCGCGCCGTGAACACGGTGACGTGCGGCGCCAGCAGCAGATAGGTTTCCCGGTCCATGCCCAGCAGCTGCTGCAGTTCGGAAATCGTGGTGAAAGGCTGGTCCTTGGCGCCGTAGGGCAGGCCTGCGGCCGCGTAGTCGCGGTCCTCGGCGCCCCCTTCGATCGACAGCAGTTCGTCGGGATCACGCCAGTCCTGGATCACCGCGGCGAGGTTGCGTGCCTTGTCCAGCTCCACGCCCAGCCCGACCATCAGCGCGGTCAGCAGGGCCGCGTCGGACGCGTTGAGGTCGACCTTGCCAGCCTCGTCCTGGATGCGCACCTCCACCCGGTAACCCTCGAAGTCGAACGGATAGGGGCGCGCATCGGGAATCCACAGCTTGGCCGGATCAGTGCCCGACAGGCGCAGCGCGGCCAGTTCGATGCCGGCCTCGGCGGCGTGCCGGCTGGCCACCTGGGTTCGCAGCGCGCTGCCCTGCAGCGCCTCGGTGCGCGACGTCAGGGCGAACACCGCCACCAGCCCCGCCATCAGCAGCAGCAGCCAGAGCACCAGCAGCAGGGCCGCGCCGCGTGCCGGCCGCTTCATGGCTGGTCCAGGCCGCGCGGGGACGGCAGCGGCGTCTGCACCAGGCGGGGCGCCGTCACCAGCTCGGGCCACTGCGCACGCTCGTCGCGCATGCGCAGCTGCAGGCGCACCAGGCGCGGGAACTGGTCGATCTGCCGCCAGTCGTCGCTCCAGTTGCCGGGCTTGCCGTCGTCGTCCAGGGTGCGCACTTCGAACGTGCCCTCGGCGATGCCGTCGATCAGCACCTCGGGCTTGCGCTCCGCCTCCAGCGGCCCGTCGGGCGTCAACAGCTGGTGGGTGAACTCCAGGCGCAGGCCGCCTTCGCCGCGCACCAGGGAAAACGTCTGCACATGGGGACCACCGCGCGACAGGTAGCCGGGCATGGACGCCACCAGGCGCAGGGTCTGGCCGTCGCACTCGAACACGGTGGCTTCGCCGGTGGCCTCGGTGAACTCGTACGGCAGCGGCAGCGCGCCTTCGACCTGGCGGCGAAGGAAAGACTGCACCGCGCGCAGGCGTTCGTTGCGCTGGGCCAACGCCTCGGCGCGTTCGGTGGCCTGGGTGGCGTTGGCAAACGTGGCGAACGCCAGGCCGATGCCGGTGGCCAGCAGCGCCGTGGCCAACATCACTTCCACCAGGCTGAAACCGCGCAGGCGCGTCACGGCAGCGGCTCCAGCGGCGACGGCGGCGTGCGCGCGCGCAGCGTGACGAAGCGGATACTGCGCTCCAGGTCGTCCCTGCCCCACGACATGTCCAGCTGCACGCGATAAAGCAGCGGCGCCGAAGGCAGCTGCAGGCCGACCGTTTCGATGGGAGCGGCGTTGGGATCGGAAATGCCGGCGGGCGCCGGATCTTCGGTCTCGGTGATGTCCATTTCCCAGCGGTAGCGGCCGTTCTCGAAGTCGCCGGCGCGGCGGCCGGGTTCGATCGCCTCCAGCACTCCCACTTCGTCCAGCAGCGACTGCGCGTGCAGCGTGGCCACGCTGGCGTCGGCCGCGCCGCGCACCTGGGTGAGGCCACCGCCCAGGATGGCCATCAGGATGCCCAGCGCCACCGCCAGCAGGGTGAAGGCCAGGATGACCTCGAGCAGGCTGAAGCCGCGCTGGCGCTTCACGGCAGGCCCTCGCCGCGGCTGAGCGTGACTTCGCCGGTAAGCCAGCCCACGTCGATGCGCCAGGCGGCGTCGCCGCGCTTGATCACGACGCGGCCACCGGTGGACGCCCCGTCTGGAAAGAAACGAATCACCGCCACTTCGCGCGCGGGCTGTTCCTCGCGGGCGGTGGTGGCGACGATGTCCAACTCCGCGGGCAGCTTGCCTTCGCGCTTGCCGGCGGCGGACCAGCGCTTGTCGACCACGTTGATCTCGAACACCTGTTCACGGCCGGTGGCAATGGCCTGGGCGCGGGCGAAACGCAGCTCCACCGCCATTTCGCGCGCCGCGCCACGCAGCTTCTGCCCGGGCAGGCCGCCGCTGATGGCCGCCGCACCCATGCCCGCCACCACGGCGATGAGCACCATCACCACGATCAGCTCGACCAGGGAAAAACCGCGCTGGCGTTTCATGAAAGTCAGTGGCGGCCGGCAGCCGGGTTCAGGGCTTGCGGATGTCTGCGTTGACGCTGTCGCCGCCGGCCGCCCGGTCGGCGCCCAGGCTCACCAGTTCGAACGGCCCCGACTGGCCGGGACGGCGGTAGTCGATGGCGCCACCCCAGGGATCCTTGAGCTCCACGGCGGTGGCATACGGCCCCAGCCAGCTGGGAATGCCCGGGGAGGTCACCAGCTGGTCGAGCGATTCGGGCAGGTCGCCGGTGTCCATGCGGTACTGGTCGATCTTGCCGGCCAGCGTGATCAGCTGGGTCTCGGTGATTTTCACGTTGGCGCGGTCCTGGCCACCCATCACGCGGTTGGTGATCAGGGCGAGCACGGTGCCGATGAGCACGATCACGATCATCAGTTCGATCAGGCTCAAACCGTGGCTGCGTTGGCGGGAAGTGGGAATGCGTCGCATGGGCAGGGCCTATAGGGAGTTGGTGAGGTCGTAGATGGGAAGCAGCACGGAAATCATGATCGCTCCCACCACCAGGGTCATCATGACGGTGAGCGCGGGCACCAGGGCGGCCAGCAGGCGGTCGAGCGCGTTGGCGGTTTCCTGGTCGAACGTATCGGCGGTCTTGAGCAGCATGGCGTCGAGCTCACCCGACTCCTCGCCGACCTGGATCATGTGCACCGCCAGGCGCGGGAAACACTTCTGCCGCGCCATTGCGTAGCCCAGCCCGCTGCCGGTCTTGACGTCCTCGGTGACGGCCTCGAGGGCTTCGGCCAGCACCCGGTTGGACAGCACGGGCCGGGAAAGGTTCAGCGCCGTCAGCAGCGGAACGCCGTTGCGCACCAGCGTACCCAGCGTGCGCGCCAGCCGCGCGGTGTCGAGCTTGGCAACCAGGTCGCCGGGGAATTTCCACGCCAGCACGCGCGCGTCGATGGCGCGGCGCGCAGACGGGTTGTTCATGCGCGAGGCCAGCCAGGCGGCCACGGCCACCGTCCCCATCAACACCAGCCACCACCCGTCGCGCACCAGCAGGCTGACCTGCAGCACCAGGGTGGAATACCAGGGCAGTTCGGCGTTCATGCTTTCAAACAGGGCCTGGAACTGCGGCACCACGAAGGCCAGCAGGAACGTCACCGACGCCAGCACCAGCACCACCAGGATCACCGGATAGATCAGCGCGTTGATGACGCGGCTGCGCAGCTGCGCGCTGCGTTCGAGGTACTCGGCCAGCCGGCGCAGGCTTTCGTGCAGGTTGCCGCCGGCCTCGCCCGCGCGCACCAGGTTCACGTAAAGGCGCGAGAACGTGCCGTGCTGCTGTTCGAGCGCGGTGGACAGCGGCGTGCCGCTGCGCACCGATTCGCGCACGCGCTCCACCACGCGGCGGGCCTCGGGCGTGTCGGGCAATTCGAGCAGGATGCCCAGCGCCCGGTCCAGGGGCTGGCCCGCGCCCAGCAGCGTGGCCAGCTGCTGGGTGAACTGCAGCACCTGTTCGCTGCCGAACTCCTTGCGCTTGAGCAGTGCCCCCAGTCCCTCGCCCCCGGCCTGGTCGGCGCGGCGCGCCTCCACCGGCAGATGGCCCTGGTCCTGCAGGCGCGAAATGACCTCGTCGGCGCTGGCGGCCTCCATCTGGCCGTCAAGCGCTTCGCCGGCTGCCGACAGCGCCTTGTAGCGGAACGTCGCCATCGCCCTAGGCTTCCTGGGTGACGCGCAGGACTTCCTCGATGGTGGTCAGGCCCTGCATGGCCTTGACCAGGCCGTCTTCGTACATGGTGCGCATGCCCGACGCGCGCGCGGCGTCTTCCAGTTCGCCCATGCCGGCGTGCTTCATCACCAGGCGGCGCAGGCCGTCGTTCATCACCAGGAATTCCATGATGGTGGTGCGGCCCAGGTAGCCGGTGGGCGTGAGCGCGGACGGCTTCGGACGGTAGAGATAGATCGTGCCCTCGGGCTGGAAGCGGCGCAGGCCGAATTCCTCCACCACTTCGGGCAGCGCTTCGTAGCGCTCGGCGTGCGTGGGTTCGATGCGGCGCACCAGGCGCTGGGCCAGGATGCCGTTCACGGTGGACGTGAGCAGGTAGTCCTCCACGCCCATGTCCATCATGCGGGTGATGCCGCCGGCGGCGTTGTTGGTGTGCCGCGTGCTGAGCACCAGGTGGCCGGTGAGCGCGGACTGGATGGCGATGCGCGACGTTTCAAGGTCGCGCATTTCGCCGATCATGATGATGTCAGGGTCCTGGCGCACGATGCTGCGCAGCGCATGGGCGAAATCCAGGCCGATCTGCGGCTTGGCCTGGATCTGGTTGATGCCCTCGATCTGGTATTCCACCGGGTCTTCGACGGTGATGATCTTCACGTCGGGCGTGTTCAGCGTGCTCAGCGCCGCGTACAGCGTGGTGGTCTTGCCCGAACCCGTGGGGCCGGTGACCAGCAGGATGCCGTGCGGCTGCTGCAGCACCTTGACGAAATCGGACAGGAATTCGTCGGTGAAGCCCAGCGCCTTGAAGTCCAGCACCACCGATTCACGGTCCAGCAGGCGCATCACCACGCTTTCGCCGTGCGCGGTGGGCACGGTGCTCACGCGCAGGTCGAGTTCCTTGCCCTGCACTCGCACCATGATGCGGCCGTCCTGCGGCAGCCGGCGCTCGGCGATGTTGAGCTTGGCCATGATCTTGATGCGCGAGATCACCGCCGCGGTGAGGTTGGCGGGAGGGGATTCGGATTCCTCCAGCACGCCGTCCACGCGGTAGCGCACCTTCAGTCGGTTTTCGAAGGGTTCGATGTGGATGTCGGAGGCGCGCAGTTCCACGGCGCGCTGGATGACCAGGTTCACCAGGCGGATGACCGGCGCTTCGGACGCGAGGTCGCGCAGCTGCTCGACGTCGGCTTCGTCGCCACTGGCCTCGTCGCCGAGGTTCTCGACGATGGTGCCCATGGCCGAGCGGCCCGAGCCGTAGTAACGCTCGATGAGGTCGGCGATCTCGGCCCGCAGCCCCACGCGCACGCGCACCTCGCGGCCGGTGGCCAGCGCCACGGCGTCGGCGGCGTACGGGTCCTGCGGATCAGCGACCAGCAGCTCGACGAAATCCGCGCCCTCGCCCACCGGACAGACGGCCAGCTGCTTGAGGAAGCGCAGCGACAGCTGGACGCCGGGCGGCGGGGCGTCGGGGCAGTCCTTGGCCGCCATCAGCGGCAGGCCCAGCACTTCGGCCGCGGTGTCGGCCATGTCGCGCTCGGAGACCATGCCCAGCCGCACCAGCAGGCCCGACAGCGATCCGCCGGCCTCGGCCTGCAGGCGCTGGGCGCGCGACAGGTCGGCTTCCTTCAGGCGGCCGCGGGCCGACAGGGCCGCGGCAATGCGGCTGTCGTCGCTTTCCATTGCTTCGTTCATGACCGAGGCCACAGCGGCTCCACGCAGGACAGAGCCGGAATTTAGCAGGTCGCGGCACTTCGGCGCGCCCCTCACGCCGGGGGGCGTATCGTGGCGGCCTGCCAATCAAACGCTTGCAAAGGAAACTGCCATGACCAAGATTCGTGCCTGGGCCGCGCCCAAAGCCGGTGCCGCCCTGGAAGCCTTCGATTTCGACCCGGGTGCCCTGGGCCCCGAAGACGTCGAGATCGCGGTCGACCATTGCGGCATCTGCCACTCGGACCTGTCGATGCTCGACAACGAATGGGGATTCACCCAGTACCCGTTCGTGCCCGGCCATGAGGCCATCGGCCGCGTGGTGGCCATGGGTCCGCAGGCCAAGGGCGTCAGCCTGGGCCAGCGCGTGGGCCTGGGCTGGAACGCCCGCAGCTGCCTGCACTGCGATCCGTGCCTGGCCGGCAACCATCACCTGTGCCGCACGCTCCAGCCGACCCTGGCCGGCCGCCACGGCGCGTTCGCCGAGCGCGTGCGCGCGCACTGGGTGTGGGTGATGCCGCTGCCCGAAGGGCTGGATCCGCGCGAAAGCGGCCCGCTGATGTGCGGCGGCATCACCGTGTTCGCGCCGCTGCGCGAGCTCAATATCTCGCCGACCGCCCGGGTGGGCGTGGTGGGCATCGGCGGCCTGGGCCACATGGCGCTGAAGTTCTGCCGGGCCTGGGGCTGCGAAGTCACCGCGTTCACGTCCAGCCAGTCCAAGGCCGAGGAGGCCCGCGCCTTCGGTGCGCACCGGGTGGTCGCCACCGGCGACGCCGCAGCGCTGGCCGCGCTGGCCGGGCAGTTCGACCTGATCATCGACACCGTGAATGCGTCGCTGGACTGGGACGGCCTGCTGGCCGCGCTGGCGCCGGGCGGAAAGCTGCACGTGGTGGGCGCCGTGCTCGAGCCGATCCCGGTGCCGGCGTTCTCTCTGATCATGGGCCAGAAGTCGGTGTCGGGTTCGCCCACCGGTTCGCGTGGCGCGATCGATTCGATGCTGGGCTTCGCGGCGCGGCACGGCGTGGCGCCGCAGACCGAGCACTTCCCGATGAGCCGCGTGAACGAGGCGCTGGACCACCTGCGCGCCGGCAAGGCCCGCTATCGGATCGTGCTGGACGCCGACTTCAGCTGAGCGCAGCGCGGGGCGGGCGGGCGGAATACGGCCCGCTTGCGCGCCTCGCGCGCGGCAGCGGGCGGCCGTTTGCGGTTAAATGGCCGCTCATCCATGCACGGGCCACGCCATGCCAGTTTCCCGCCTAGCCACTGCCGCCCTGCTTTGCGTCCTGGCCTCGGGCTGCCGTGCACCTGAACGCGTCGAGGCGGCCCCGTGCCTGGCCGCCACCGCCGAACAGCCCATGGGGCCCAAGCTGCAGGCCGCGCTGGAGGAGATCGCCGCCGAGGCCGGCCTGACCCGGGACGAGTCCAAACCCGGCCACTGGCAGTTCCTGCGCGCAGACGGTTCGGTGGCCGTGAGCTACCAGCGGCCCGACGCGACCTCGGGCGGCATCGTGGCGGTGTTCCGCGAAGTTGGCCAGGCGGAGGAAAGTCCGGCGCAGCGCACGCTGCGCGCGGAGATCGGCGAATTCCCGCTGTGGTTCCCCGGGATCATGGCCTGCAGCCAGATTCCCGGGCTGACGCCGCCCGCGCTGATGGTGGACTGAGCCCGAAAGCGGCGGTGAACCAGCCGAGGCGGCGAACCGTCGCCCCGGCCGGGGATCAGGCAACCCACTCGCGGGCGTTGCGGAACACGCGCAGCCACGGCGAATCTTCGCCCCACTGCGCCGGGTGCCAGCTCATCTGCAGCGTGCGGAACACCCGCTCGGGGTGCGGCATCATCAGCGTGGCGCGACCGTCGCGGCTGGTGAGGCCGGTGATGCCTTCGGGCGACCCGTTGGGATTGGCCGGATAGGCCTCCACCGGCAGGCCCTGGGCGTCCACGAAGCGCAGCGCCACCTGGGCCTGGGCGGCGTGCGCGGGCGCGTCGAAACTTGCGAAGCCTTCGCCGTGTGCCACCACCACCGGCAGCCGCGATCCGGCCATGCCGCGCAGCAGCACCGACGGCGATTCCTGCACCTGCACCTGGGACAGGCGCGCTTCGTACTGTTCGCTGCGGTTGCGCAGGAAGCGCGGCCAGTGCTCGGCACCCGGCACCAGGCCCTTGAGCTGGGCCAGCATCTGGCAGCCGTTGCAGACGCCCAGGCTGAAGCTGTCGCTGCGCTCGAAGAAGCGCGCGAACTGTTCGCGCAGGTCCGGCCGCTCGAGGATGGACGTGGCCCAGCCGCGGCCGGCGCCCAGCACGTCGCCATAGCTGAAGCCGCCGCAGGCGGCCAGGCCCTTGAACGAATCAAGCGACGTGCGGCCGGCGATGAGGTCGGACATGTGCACGTCCACCGCCGTGAAGCCGGCGCGGTCGAACGCCGCCGCCATTTCCACCTGGCCGTTGACGCCCTGCTCGCGCAGGATCGCCACCCGGGGGCGCACGCCGGTGAGGATCCACGGCGCGGCGATGTCCTGGGCGGGATCGAACGTCAGGCTGGGGGACAGGCCCGGGTCGGCGAAGTCGAGCTTGGCGTCGCGCTCGGCGTCGGCGCCGGCGGGGTCGTCGCGCCCGGCCTGGATGGCGTGCGTCACCGACCACCAGCTTTCGAACAGTTCCTGCCACGACCACTCGGCCAGGGTTTCGCGCTCCACGCTGATGCGCACCACCGGCGCCGTGCCCGGCTTGCCGATGCGCTGCGCGCAGTGCGTCAGGTCG
>NZ_JAIBFH010000338.1 GCF_019459675.1 Arenimonas sp. | reverse complement strand
CGGCTTCGGCAGCAGCGGCCTCGGCAGCGGCGGCTTCGGCAGCAGCGGCCTCGGCAGCGGCGGCTTCGGCAGCAGCGGCCTCGGCAGCGGCGTCTTCAGCAGCGGCGGCTTCGGCAGCGGCGGCTTCGGCAGCGGCCAGTTCAGCGGCCAGTTCAGCGGCCGCCAGGAAATCTCCATCCGCATATTGCGACGCTTCATCCGTCGCATCGGGGCCGGCGCTGGCCCGGTCCGATTCGGTGATGGACAGGAACGGCGCGCCGGCGTCAACCGGCATCGGCGCATCGAGGAAGGCCTCGAGGGAAACGCGTTCCTGTTCGAACACGGGTTCGGCGGCGTCGGACTCGAACGAGGCTTCGTCGGCGAAGGTCGGCAGCCCCGAGATATCGGGCGCCTCCATCGGCACCGCCGTCGGCATGAGGCCTTCCGGCTCTTCCGGGTGCAGCGCCATGGGCACCATGGACTCGGGCAAGGCGTCGCGCAGATGCACGGCGCGCGCCGCCAGTTCGTGGAACTGCGGCAGCGACGGACGCGGACGCTCGAGCTCGACGATCACCTCGCGGATGGCCACGGCAGCGTCGCTGACGACGGCCACGCCTTCCTGGCTTGGCGTGGTCTGGCTGGCCAGCGAACGCTTCATGTACGCCTCGACCGGCGCGGTGATATCGGTGAGCGCGATGACTTCCGTCATGGCGAACGCGCCATTCATCGTATGGATGGCGCGCAGCAACTGGTCGGTAACCGGCTGCGGGCCGCGGGCGCGGCAGGCGTCGAGCCAGGCGTCCACGGTTTCCAGATGTCCGGCCACTTCGGGCTTGAGGATCTCGAACAGCACCGGGTCGATGGCGAACCCTTCGCCCTCGATCTCTTCGGCCGACTCGACCTCGATGCCGAACGAAGACGTTGCCGGGAGTTCGACCGGTTCGGCTTCAGCAACCACCGCAGGCGCCGGCTCGGCTTCGGACGGCGCGACGGCGGCGAACTGCACGGGCTGGTAGAACACTTCTTCGCCCGCCGAAACGCGATCGGCGAGCTGCTGGATACCCTCGAGGTCGGCGTGCACCGACTCTCCCTGCAGCGCCGCGCGCAGCAGGGGCAGCGTGTTGAACGCGTTCTCGATCAGCGACACCACCGCCGGGCTGGCGCTGCGGGTGTTGTCCAGCACGCGGTTGAGCGTGCTTTCGACTTTCCAGCTGAACTCGCCCAGCGCCTTGGCGCCGACCAGGCGGCCGCTGCCCTTGAGCGTATGGAACACGCGACGGATCGGCCGCAGCTGCTCCATGTTGTCAGGCTGCTTGCGCCAGTTCGGCAGCAGCTGTTCGAGGCTGCCGATTTCTTCCTGGAATTCCTCCAGGAACACTTCGCGGATCTCGTCGTCGATCTCGTCGCTGGAGCCATCAAAGCCGGGAATGATCGGCAGACCGGCCACGGCGGCCTGGCCGTAGGACGGCGCGGGCGCAGCGACCGGCGCCGGTGCCACGGCGGTTGTCGGGGCGTCGGCGGGCAGGTCGAGGACCTCAACCGCCTCGGCCACGGGCTCGGCGGCGGACTCGGCCACCGGCTCGGAGGCCGCCAGAACAACTGGCGCCTCGGCCGGCGCAGCCGAGGGAATGCGGCTGGCCATCGACGCCAGGTCTTCAGCCGGCAGCGGCCAGTAGCCCAGCGCCTCGAGATTCTGCTTGGCCACGTCGAGGATCTGGTCGCGCTTGGGGCGACGGTCGCGCAGGGCTTCGAGGTAGTACTCGAGGCTGGCGAGAGTGTCGGCCAGGCGGTCCATCTGCTGCCCGTTGGGCACGCGGTGGCGACGCAACAGTTCGCTTTCGGTGAAACGGCGCACCGCACCCAGGTACTTGGGCGCGTCCTCCAGCTCGAGGATGCGCAGCGCACCGGACACTTCTTCCAGCAGGCGCGGCACATCGGCCAGCTGGGCGTGGTCCCAGTGGGTTTCCACGAAGGCCACGAAGCACTGGCGGGCCTGCGCGAAGTTGGCGATGGCCTCCTTCACCAGCACTTCGAGCACCTTGCGGGCCTCGTTGCTGGGCAACACCGATTCGTCAGGCGCGGTGGCGCTGGCGGCGCCGTCGTCGGATTCGCCAAGGCGGGCGACCTGGTCGTCAAGCGAGGCTTCGACGTAAAGCAGCGCGCCGGCGATGTCGAGCAGGCTGGACTCATCCGCCACGCGTTCGCCGCTGACCAGGGCATGGATGGCGTTGCGCTGGTCCTGGACCACGCGGCGCGGGACGCCCAGGCCCAGCATGCCCAGCGTGTCGGCTACCCGGTCGAGCGCCTCGACCTGGTCGTTCAGCGCATCCGCGGGTGCGTCGCTGGTGCGCAGGTGCAAATCGAGCGCGTCCTTCACGCGCAGCAGGTCTTCCTTGATGGCCGCCGCGACCGTGGACAGCAGCGCCCGGTTGCGGCCGCTGAGGCTGCCGCGGGCATGGGCCAGCTCGGACTCGCTGGGCATGTATTCGCCCAGGCCAAACACAGTGCGGATTTCGCCAATGCGGCCATGGTCGGTAGGCGCGTGCGCGACGAAATACAGCAGCTGGCGCGTCAGCTCCAGCGGGGGATCGGTGCGGAACGCGGCATCGCCGCCGTCGGCCAGGCGCTTGATCTCGCGCTCGACCTTGGCCAGCGCCTGCTTGAGCGGCTTGGTGGCTTCGAAGGCGTTCTTGGCCAGCGCGTCCAGGGTGCCAGCGGCAACCCAGAACAGGCGGCGGGCGTGTTCGGCGTCGGTGATGGGAACCAGCTGTTCACAGACGTCGGTGAGGTCGCGGATGGTCGCGGCGCTGTTGTCGTCCTTGAGCCAGCGAAGCAGCGCGCCCTGGAACAGGTTGCGCAGGGTATCGGCGCGGCGCTTGAGCTCGTCAACCGCCAGCGGGGAAGCCGGACCATCGGCGCTGGGCGGCAGCGGACGCGACAGGTCGGGGGAAAACAGCACCGATTCGGACAGGCCTTTCTCGCCGCGCGGCTCGCGCAGCTCGTTGAGCAGCGGCAGCAGGACGATGGGAATGTCGCGGTGGCCACTCTGCAGCCGCTCGAGGTAATCGGGCAGCTGCACGATGCCGCGCATCAGCGCGGCATAGCCGGTTTCACGCTCGGCGACGCGGTTGTCCGCCAGGGCCTGGGCCAGCTGCTCCATTTCCTCGGCGACCATGGCGGCGCCGTAGAGTTCGACCATGCGCAGGGTTCCCTGCACCTGGTGCAGGTAGTTCACGCAGGCCTTGAGCTGGCCGGGATCCTCGCCCTCCTCGACGTAAGCCTCCAGCGCCTGGCGAGCCTGGCGCAGGGTTTCGTCGAGCTCGGGCTTGACCCAAGTGAGCGTGGTGAAATCGATGTTCTCGTGAAGCCTCATGCCGAGGTCCTGTCAGGGCACGGACGCCTGGTCGGGCGGCCGCGCCGTGGAAATTCCATTGACCCAACGGTTCCGGGCATCAGCCCGGCAGCTTGAAGTCCGCGACCGATCGACGCAGGTCGGCAGCCAGCTGAGCGAGGTTTCCGATCGACTCCGCCGTCTGGTTCGCACCGTGCGAGGTCTGGGTGGTGATCTCCTGAATCACGCTCATGGTGGCCGTGATGCTGGTTGCCGCGTTGGACTGCTGGCGCGCCGCCTGGGAGATGTTCTGGATGAGGTCGGCGAGGTCGTTGGAGACCTTTTCGATCTCGCCCAGGGCCAGGCCGGCGTCCTCGGCCAGACGGGCACCGGCGACCACTTCCGCGGTCGTCTGTTCCATCGAGCTCACGGCTTCGTTGGTGTCGGACTGAATGGTTTGGACCAGGGCTTCGATTCGCTTGGTCGCGTTCGAAGCGCGTTCCGCGAGTCGCTGCACTTCGTCGGCCACCACCGCGAAGCCTCGGCCGGCTTCACCGGCGGAGGCTGCCTGGATGGCGGCGTTCAGTGCCAGGATGTTGGTCTGCTCGGAGATGTCGTTGATCAGTTCCACGATCGAGCCGATTTCCTGCGAGCTTTCGCCCAGGCGCTTGATTCGCTTGGACGTCTCCTGGATCTGGTCACGGATGTTGTCCATGCCCTGGATCGTCTGGCGCACCACTTCGGCGCCCTTGGCGGCGATCTGCACGGAGCGCTGCGCCACGTCGGCAGATTCGACCGAGTTCTTGGACACCTCGTCGATGGACGACGCCATTTCATTGATTTGCGCCGAAGCCGAGGCGATCTGCTGGGCCTGGTGTTCGGCGGCTTCCGCCAGGTGCATCGCAGTGGCCTGCGTTTCCTGGGCGGCGGCGGCGACCTGCACGGCCGTCTCGTTGATGGTGGACACCAGCGATCGCAGCGCTTCCACCGCGAAGTTGATGGAGTCGGCGATGGCGCCGGTGATGTCTTCGGTAACCGTGGCCTTGACCGTCAGGTCGCCTTCGGCCAGCGAGCCCATTTCGTCCAGCAGCCTCAGGATGGCCTCCTGGTTGCGCTGGTTGAGCTCCTGGGTGGTGCCGAGGCGGCGACGCTGGTCGCGGAAGATGGTGCCGAGCAGGAAGAACAGGCCGACCACGGCGCCGATGCCGCCACCCATGGCCCAGTAGTTGTTGGGGAAGACGCGGGCGAAGTTGATGTTGTCGAAGCTGGTGAACAGCGCCTGGCCGTTCTCCAGCAGCACGTTGGACTCTTCCGAGATCTGCGTGGCCGATTCCTGCACTTCCGCCAGGTCGGCCGAGGCGCCCAGAACCACGTCCAGGTCGGCCTGGGCGTCGGTCCACTGGGCTTCCACTGCGTCCAGCGCGGCAAGGCCGGCGGTGGTCTCCAGGCGGTTCACGCCGGTCTCCACGTTGCCGTTGCGCAGGCCGTCGAGCACGTTGGCGAACACCGTGGCGTCGCGCGAAAGCGCATCGGCCGCCGACATCGTGTTGTCACCGCCGGCGACGATTTCCGTCACGCGGCGCGACATGCGGTCGGCGAGCACGATCTGGCGGTTGGCGATGGAAATCTGCGAAGCCGAGGCGTTGGCGTCGGACAGGGCCCGCACCACCTCATCGAGCTGGAAGGCCAGTCGCGGCACCCGGGCGGTGAACTGCGCGGCGGTGTCGGCGAGGTTGAGCACCTTGTCTTCGCTCTGCTCGATCCGGGTGGCGGCGTCCGCCATCGGCTGCCAGGTCTCGGTGACCTTGCCGAGCGCGCTGCTGACACCCAGCGCGTTGGGGTTGCCCTCGTAGCCATCCACGCCCTCGGCGGCACTGCCGGTTCGCAGTGCGGCGACGATCGAGTCGATGCGGGTCTTGGTCGCCTTGAACTCGGTGAAGGCGTCGGCGTTGCCGTCGACGGCTTCCTGCGTGTACTTCGCCAACTGCTGCGACAGCACCTGCAGGTCGGCGGTCAGGGCCTGGGCCTTGTCCTCTCGACCGGCGAGGTAACCGGCGTAGATGAAGTTCGCGCCGAGTACCGCGAGCGAGACGATCAGCACAATCGCCCAGAAGCGCAGGCCGATGTTGGTTAGCGTGTCGGTGAACGAGCGCGGATTAGTGCTCATGAGTGGACCTCAACCCCTGTTTTTAAGACAAAAAGTACAAAAATCACAAAGTGCCACTTTTCAAGCAGTGGCCTGGCGGAATTCCGGGGTACGGGTCAACAGGTTCATGTTGAACACCCCCCATGTCTGGTCGGCAAGGCGGTAGGCCTGGCCGACAAAATGACCGTAACGACCGTCACCCTCGCCGGCCATCTCGGCCCGGTGGGTGTCGTTGAAAGTTCGCTGGCCGAACAGTTCGTCGATGATCACAGCAACGTTGCCGCCCGACTGCCGGATCACCAGGCAGCGCTGCCCCTCGTGCACCACCGTGCGCTCGCCCTCGAGGAACTGCTTGAGGTCAACCACCGGCAGCAGGCTGCCGCGCACGTTGGCCACGCCCAGCATCCAGGGGTGCGCACCCGGCACGCCGGTGACCGGCGGCAACGGCAGGATTTCCACCACTTCGTCGAACGAAGACACCAGGCGACGCTGGCCGAGCCGGAAACCGACGCCGCGCCAATGCCCGGCCGCTTCGACAGTCTCGGGACGACCCGGGTCGTGCGCCAGCGAGCGGACTTCGTAGTCCAGCAGCGTTTCGAATGGCCCCGGGCGCTTGGTGTGCTGTGGCTTGGCCATGGTCGCGACCTCAGCCGGCGGGAACGTACTTGCGGATGGCCGTAAGCAGCTCATCGCGGGTGAAGGGCTTGGTCAGGTACTGCTCGGAGCCAACGATGCGACCGCGGGCCTTGTCGAACAGCCCGTCCTTGGACGACAGCATGATCACCGGCGTGGACTTGAACATCTGGTTGTTCTTGATCAGCGCGCAGGTCTGGTAGCCGTCCAGACGCGGCATCATGATGTCGACGAAGACGATTTGCGGCTGATGGTCGGCGATCTTGGAAAGGGCTTCGAAGCCGTCCGTGGCCGTGACGACGTCGCAACCCTCCTTCTTTAGCAGGGTCTCTGCCGTCCGACGGATGGTTTTCGAGTCGTCAATGACCATGACCCGCAAGCCGGCCAGGTGGTTCTCTTCCATCTCACTCCCCATTACTGTGCTTTCCCTGGCAGCGCCGACCCCAGTCCGGGGGCCGCCGTTCTATTAGCTTATATCCCAGCCGGGCGCGAATGTGTCAAGCGCGTCCCAGTCCTGGCGTGACCCAGCGCACGATCCGGGGGCGCCCTGATAGGCTAAGGCCCCATACCGAGAAGTTGCAGGCGCTGATGGCATTGGACGTAGCCGTGGTCATGGACCCGATCGGAAAGATCAAGATCGGGAAGGATACTAGCTTTGCCATGATGCTTGAGGCGCAGCGTCGCGGGCATCGCGTGCATTACGTGCTGCACGGCGGACTCTCGCTGGATGGCCCCCGGGCGATGGCGCGAATGGCCACGGCCGAGCTTCGCGATGATCCCGCCGACTGGTTCAGCCTGGGCCCCACCCTGAATCGGCCGCTGGCGGACATGGATGTGGTGCTGATGCGGACCGACCCGCCGGTGGACGCCGACTTCCTGCACGACACCCACATCCTGTCGGTCGCCCAGGACGAGGGCGTGCTGGTGGTGAACGACCCCCGCGGCCTGCGCGATCTCAACGAGAAGCTGGGCGCCCTGATGTTCCCCCAGTGCTGCCCGCCCACCCGGGTTTCGCGCGATGCCGCCGAGCTCAGGGCGTTCGTGGCCGAACAGGGCGAGGCCGTGCTCAAACCCCTGGACGGCATGGGCGGGCGCTCCATCTTCCGGGTGCGGCACGGGGATCCGAACCTGAACGTGATTCTGGAAACCCTGACCGACAGCGGCCGCCACCTGGCGCTGGCCCAGCGCTTCCTCCCGGAAATCAAGGACGGCGACAAGCGCATCCTGCTGGTGGACGGCGAGCCGGTGCCCTTCTGCCTGGCCCGCATTCCCCAGGGCGACGAGTTCCGGGGCAACCTGGCCGCAGGCGGCCGCGGCGAGGGTCGCCCGCTGTCCGACCGCGACCGCTGGATCGCGGCGCAGGTGGGACCCGAGCTCAAGCGCCGGGGCATGCTGTTCGTCGGCCTGGACGTCATCGGCGACTGGCTCACCGAGGTCAACGTCACCAGCCCGACCTGCGTGCGCGAACTCGACGCCCAGTTCGGCCTGAACATCGCCGGCCAGCTGTTCGACGCCATCGAGGCCCGGCGGGCCGGCCGGGACTGAGGTGGCCGCGGCACCCACCATCGGCCCGGGCGAGCGGCTCAGCGCCACGCTGGCGCTGTCGCTGGTGGCGTTCGGCGTGCTGATCCTGGGCGTGGGGGGCACCGGCAAGCAACTGGTGGGGCGGTCACTGCAAAATCTCTCGCGACGGGCCAAGGCGCCGA
>NZ_JAIBFH010000323.1 GCF_019459675.1 Arenimonas sp. | reverse complement strand
GGGGCCCCCCGGGGCCGGCCCCGCCCCGGGGTCCGCCCGGCCCCCGCGCCAGTTCGAACAGCGTGGCCGGCTGCCGCTCGGGCGCCAGCAGGCCCACGGCCACTTCGGTGTCGTCGCGGCCTTCGTGCCCCAGCCGCAGCACGAAGCGCGACACGCCGCCGTCGCGGCCGGCGAGATACGCGGCCAGGTCGGCCGTGAGCCGGCGCAGCGGGAACAGCAGCGCCTGCGAACTTTCGACGTCGTAGTTGAGTTCGATCTTCGCGTCGAAGAAATCCGGCGGCTGGTACAGCGCCAGCGTTTGCGGCGCCTGTCCCAGCAGCCGGTCCAGGTGCGCCAGCACGTCGGCGCCAAAGCGCTGCCCCAGCGAAGCGCGCGGCAGCGCCAGCACCTGCCCCAGCGTGCGGATGGCCATGCGTTCGAGCGCCGGCGCCGCGCCTCCGGGCAACCGTGCACGCGCCACCGGCACCGACGACAGCGCGCGCCGCAGCACGTCGGGCGTGGTGACCGCCAGGCCGTCGTGGCAGCCGGCCAGCACCGCGGCGGCGGCGGCATTGGGCGCCAGCGCGATGCGATGGCGGAAGCCCAGCGCGGCCAGGTCGTCGCGCAGCCGCGCCTCGAACGCTGGCCACGGCCCGAACAGGCCCAGGCTGCCCTGCACTTCCAGCAGCAGTGCGCCCGGAATGTCGGTGCTGACCTGCGAGCTGTAGCGATACGCCCAAGCCGCCAGGAAATCGCGCGCCCGCGCGCGCCGTGCCGGGTCGTCGTCCACCACCTGCAGGTCGCCGCACAGCGCTTCGGCCGCGGCGATGGCCTGGCCGCGATGCAGGCCGCGCGCCGCCGCGGCTTCGTTCACCGCCGACAGCACGCGCCGCTGCGCCGGCCCGCTCACCAGGGCCAGCGGCCGATCAGGTTCGGGGTGGCGGCGAAGGACGGTGTCCAGCGCCAGGTGCGGCAGCAATACGCAGGCCCAAAGCATCGTCGCGCCGCATCAATGCAGGGGCACGGGGAACGGCACGGGCGCAGCCGGCGCCAGCCCGCCGCGGCACTTGAGCACGCGCAGCTGTTCGCGCTCGACCTGCAGCCGCAGCGCCGCCGGCGAAGCATTGGCCGCTGCGCGCATGTCGCGGAAGGCGAACACCAGCGACTGCCCGCTTTCGGCCGCCACCTGCAGCCGGCGCAGCGCGCGGTCGTCGGCCTGCTGCGGCCAGCACAGCACTGCGGCCAGGCAGCCGGCGCGCAGGCACTGTTCGGTGGCCCACAGCGCCTGGCGCGGATCGGCGGCCACCAGATGCACGCGCTCGAACGCCACGCCCGCCGCCAGCCACGCGCGCGGATGCGGCACGTAGGGCGGCGCCACCAGCGCGATCTCGCGGCCGGCCTGGGTGTGCCGCGCCAGCGTGGGCAGCACCAGGCGCAGTTCGCCCAGGCCGTCGGCCGGCAGCAGCACCTCCACCAGCGACGCCTCGGGCCAGCCGCCGCTGGGCAGCGCCGCGTCGAGCGCGGCGTGGCCGCTGGGCTCG
>NZ_JAIBFH010000321.1 GCF_019459675.1 Arenimonas sp. | reverse complement strand
AGCCCTGGCCGCCGTGCGCTGGGCCCGTGAGGCCAACTGTGCTCCGGTCACATCGGCCTGCGCCGCCGCGGCATCGGCATCAGCGAGCGCGGCCACAACCTCGGCCCGGTATGGGTTGCGCACGAACAGCGGGACGCTGAGCGATACACCCACCACATTGTCCGACGCCGGGCCGAAGTCGATGCGGCCGCCGGTGAGCGCGAGCGTCGGGTCAGGAACCCGGTCGCGTTGGGCGACGGTGACCTGACGCGCTGCCCCTTCGGACTGGGCCTGCGCGATCTGCCATTCCGGCAGGGCCTCCCAGGTCGTGGGCGCGGGCGCCACGTCCGGCAGCGCCTGCGACCACGCCGGGTCCGAGGCCACGGCGTCGGGCTGTCCGCCCACGTTGCGGAAGGCCTCCTCGGCCTCGGCGGCTTCGGCCAGCAGCGCCGCCTGTTCCGCTTCGGCTTCGTCGCGGGCCAGCCGGGCCAGGTCCCGTTCGAGGGAGGAGATGTCGCCCACGCCGAACTGCTTGTCGGCCAGATCGGCGAATCGGGAGATCAGCGCCAGGCGCTGCTCGCCTTGCTGCACACGCCGTGACGCGCTTTGCCAATCCGCCCAACCCACCAGCCAAGCGGCCACGAAATCACGGCGACTGAGCCGGGCCTGGGCCACGGCAACGTCCAGCTGCGCTGCCGCGGCATCTCGACGGGCGCGGCGTTTGCCGCTCAGGTCCAGCGCCAGGCTGACGCCGGCGGTGGTGGTGCGGTCTGTGCCTTCGTCATCGGCCGCAAACTGGACTTCGGGGTTGTAAAGCGGACGGCCGGCAGCGTCGGCACGGGCGCGGGCGGCGGCCAAGGTAGCGTCTGTGGCCCGGGCGCTGGGATGGGCGCGCCAGGCCGCGGTGACGGCTTCGCGCAGGGCAATGGGAGACGCCGCGGGCGCGGCGGCATGGAGGGGCGCGGCCAACGCGCCCGCCAGGAGCAGAACGATCATCGGCAACGACACGACGCGCAAGCGTCGCGGGGGAGGGATAAAACGCATGGAAACATCCTCTGAGCACACGTCGACCCCGACGCCTCGGCGTCAGGGAGCGAAAACGAGAGGGCTCAGAGAATGGGAGGGCGAAGCTCGTTGCGTGCGGGACCGATCGGCATGGCGATCGGAACGGGTAGAACGCGGGCCATGGCCGGCGGTCCGGCCAGAAGGACGACCACGGGCGGCAGGGCCGCCGCATGATGGCAATGGCAGTCCAGGCAGCCGCCCGCGGCATGCGAGAGGAGCGACGAAGGATCGTCCGCTGCCGACGCATCGGGCGTCAGGGCGGTATCGGCCGCCGGCCCCTGGGTGCTGGTCGCCCCCCAGGTGCTGTCCTGCATCTCATCTACCGTGCAAGCCGCGACCATGCCCACCTTGAGCAGGAACACCAACAGCACCCACGCGGCCACCCGCACGGATGCGCGAAGTCGGGCCATCAGCAGGGGAGGGGAAGTACGCATGGCTGCGGCAGCTTATCTGACGGCACTGGAGTTACACAATTTCATTCTCCTCTGCACGCCGCATCGCGTTCAGGAGGACATGAGATTACGGGGAGCTGCAAACAAATCGCGGGCGTGAAGGGCCTCAAGGGGCTCCAAGGTCGCCGGGAGCCGACAGCCCAGTCGATGCCAGGCCACCGCCGCATCCGGCGTGCCGAGAAAGACTTCATGACGCCTGTCCTTGCGACAGCTTCGGTGGCATCAGGCCGTTCGCCGCGATCGCCACCGCCCCGATGACGATGGCCATATCGGCCACATTGAAGGTGGGCCAGAAGAAGTCCCGCCAGTACCACTGAATGAAGTCGACGACCTGCCCCCGACTGAGCCGATCGGCCGCATTGCCCAAAGCACCACCAATCACCAAGGCGTACGGAACCGCCAGTCGCCATGCCCGTCGGGGCAGGCGGTAAAGCGAGTACACCAGGTAAGCGGACACGCCCAGCGCCAATGCCGCAAGCACCGGCCGCTGCCAGCCTCCCGCACCGCCCAGCAAACCAAACGCCGCACCGGGATTGTAGGAACGACGCCAGTTCCACCACCCTTCCACGACAGCGATGGCCACGTCATCGGGGATCGCCGTCATCGCCCACCACTTGGTGGCTTGGTCCAACAACAGCACCGCCAGCGAGAGCAGCAGCCATGCGATGGCGCTCGTGCGGATTCCCTCCACTCCGGGCGCTCCCTGCCGCGCATGAACGTCGCCAGCGCGCAGGGCGTCGCCGGTTCGTTTTGACCGGTCAGGCTGCCTCATGTGCCAGCCCCCTGCCGGGCACGGCGGGCATCGCGCAGAATCTCGAAGGATTCCTTGATGACATACAGGCCGATCAACGTGCCGATCATGAAATCGGGATAGGGCGAGTCGAGCCACAGGACCAGACCGCCCGCAAGGATGACCCCCACGTTCGCCACAACGTCGGCGCGGGTGAACAGCCACGTCGCGCGCAGGTGCACCTCTCCCGTCTTCAGCGGCGCGAGCAAGCGCAACACGGTGACATTGACCGCCAAAGACAGCAGTGCCGTCCCAATCATCCAACTGCTGGCCGGTTCGGCGCCGTGAACCACCCGGCGCCCGACCTCGGCCAGCACGCCCAAACCCAACACCAGCAAGATGCTACCGCTGAGCCAGGCCGCATTGGCTTTGAAACGCGCGGCGCGTCCAATGGCGACCAACCCGATCGCGTAGGCGATGGCATCCGACAGCATGTCCAGTGCATCGGCCAGCAGTCCGGTCGAGTCGGCGATCCAACCGGCGATGCCGCCGATCACCGCCATCGCGGCATTGAGAGCCAACGCAATCTTCAGGATGCGGCGCTCTTGCGCGTTCTTGGCATCGTGGTGGCAACCGCAGTCACTCATGGCTTTCTCCGTTGGCGGGCGAGCATGAACCGCAGAGATCACCCAACGTGGGCCACCGAGCGGCAAGGCCCCAGCCCGAGGCGAACTCGGCGCGCAGGCCATGCATTGGCCACGGCACGCTGTTCAGGAGGAGTGCGGCGCACGCGGAGGTCGCGGCGCGGCGGCAATATCGCAAGTCCCTTGGGCAGCTCATGAGCGCGAGGAAGATGCGGCCGACGCTTTCAGCGACCGGGTGTTGGTTATGAAGCCAATGATCGCCAGCGTCGCCACGCCCAACTGCACCAACAAGGACTCCCAGGACGGGTACACGCCCAGCCATTCGATGCGTGGCCCCGTCACCCCTGCTTGGGTGACCCAACCCGCCTCCTGAAGGGCAGCCACGCCTTTGCCCGCCAAGACGACGGCCAGTACGGCGATCAGGAGCGAACTGATCGAGAAGAACCGGCCGACGGGAAGACGTGCGCTGGCGCGAACCATCCAATAGGCCACCGCGGCCAAGACCAAACATCCGGCCGCGAAGCCAGCAAGGATGGCGCCGGAGACCGCTTCGCTCCACATCGCGATGAAGAACAGGATGGTCTCAAACACTTCGCGATACACCACGATGAACGCAAGCACGAACAAGAAGAGAGCCGATCGCCGCGTCAACGCCTTCGACAACTTGGCCTGCAGGTACTGCTGCCAGCGTCCGGCCAAACTCTTCTGATGCATCCAGATACCAACGCTCAGCAGCACGGCAGCGGCGAATAGCGCCGATAATCCTTCGGTCAGCTCCCGATTGGCACCGCTGATGTCAATCAAGTAGGTCGCTGCCGCCCAGGTTGCCGCGCCGGCCAGCAAGGCGCTGGCCCATCCCGCATGGACGTACGGCAAGATGTCGGCGCGCTCGGCCTTGCGCAGGAACACGATCATGCCCATCACGATCAGGAGCGCTTCCAGACCTTCCCGCACCAGGATGGTGAAGCTGCCCAGAAAGGCCGTGGTCGTGTCCATCCGGGTATCCGTCAGTACCGCCTCGGCGCGATCCAACAGCGCGTTGACCTCCGCCGACTGTGCGCTCACGTCCGCCAGGGCACCGGGGCGAGCGAGTTGGCTGCGGTAGCGGGCCATGGCCGTCTCGATCTCTCGCATCAGTGAGGGATCGCGGGTACCCAGGGCCGCCTCAACCGGCTCTACGCCGTCCAAGTAGGCTGACAACGCCGACGTTGTGGCCTGCGCCGTGTCGCCGGCGGCATACGCCCGCTCGCTGGCGGCCATACGTTGGCGGGCGAGGGAGAACGGATGGGAACGGCCTGGCGACTGGTTCACCGCCTCAGGGCGTGATCGAAGGTAGGCAACGATGGCGTGCGCCTCCGCCGGGGAGACCGTGGCCGCCAGCTCCGCCTCGCGGGTCCGGGTCAGGGCTTCGAGCGTCGGGATGCGGCCACGGAGGTCGGCCCGCGCCCGCCACAAGGTCTCCCCGTCGGTGCGGGCGCGAGCGGAGTACGCCAGACTGCCCGTGTAGAACGCCAGCGCCCAGCGATCGGATTCCGACAGCGCCGAAAAGCTGGGCATGCTGGTGCCTTGCACGCCCTGGGAGATCACTTCATACAGCGCCAGGGGCGTCCGCTGGGCCGCGCGACCCGCGTCGGTAAAGGCGATCGGCGGGGGATCCAAGGTGGCTCCCGCCAGACCGTCTCCGCGCCCGGTCGGACCGTGGCAGGCCGCACATTGCTGGGCGTAGAGCGCCGTCACGCGGGCCGGCTCTGGTGGCGACACTGGCACGGCCCCGATGGGATAGTCGGCCAACAAATCGTCGGCCATCCCGCGAGCCAGCGTGGCGACCTGGGTGGAGTCGGCCTTGAGGTCCACCGCCGCGACCAACTGGTCGGCTCGGGCCAGCAGCCGCGGCTGTTGAGGACTCGCCGGCAGGGTTTGGAGTTGCGTGCGAACCGCGCTGGCAAACTCCTGCATCTCCGCATACTCGCCAGGCGACAGGATGCGGCCACCGTGGACGGCAGCGGCATAGTCCACCGCGATGTAGTCGAGCATTTGCCACGTTTGTCGCGGCTCAACGGGGGGTGTCTGGGCGTGAACCGGCAGCAGCACCAGACCCATCACGAGCGCTGCGATCCATTGCTGCCTCAGCAGTACGAGCAGAGGGCGGATCTGAGGCATGGCAGGGGCACTTCGTTGGCAGCGGGAGAGGGGTAGCGTAAAGTCCGTAGCCACTACAGAGTCAAGCGGGATGCGAATGAAAATCAGTGAAGCCGCCACCGCCAGTGGCTGTCACTTGGAGACCATCCGCTACTACGAGCGCATCGGCCTGCTTCCTGGGCCGGTCCGAACGGGGAACGGCTATCGGGTCTATGGCCACCACGACGTGGCACGGTTGCGTTTTATCACCCGCGGCCGGGAACTGGGCTTCAGCCTGAGCGAGATTCGCGACCTGATGCGATTGGCGGAGGATCCGGACCTGTCCTGCGGCGACGTGGACCGGCTCGCGCGCCACCACCTCGCCGAGATCCGGGAGCGGCAGGCCGAACTGCAACGAATGGCGCAAGAGTTGGAACGCACCATTGCCGATTGCTGCGGCGGCCGCCGCGGCACCTGCGCTATCTTGAGCGGCTTGCAGACGCCGGCGAAGCCAGTGTGATCCCATCCACTGGACATTCGAGGGCCAAGGAGGCGATGACGACAGGATCAAGATCCCCGGAGCGGCTGCTCGGTCTCCGGATGGCGCTTCCAGAAGCGTTTCAGGGCGCGGATGGCGATGATGCAATGCGTCGTCTCAATTTGGGACTATGGCATGCTCAAGTACTAAGCTTCAGCGGCGGGAGTCGGGAACGAAAGGGCGCCCAAAGAATGGCGGCCTACCGAACCAGGGATGAAGATTTTCATCTTCCCGCATGGTCCAATCGGGGCCCAACGGCCCTATCGGAACCCTGCCTTGACCCCCGACACGGCGTACCACGAGGCGGGACACATTGTCTTTGCCCACCTGACCGGCATTTGCATTGCGGTGAAACTGACCGGTGAACACACCGCCACCCAAGCCGCTGCAATTTACGACCGTCACCACGATCTGGCCGCCGCCCGAGCGCGAGGTGCGGGAAATGTAGAGATCGACTACGCGCTGGAGGAAGCCATCATCGCGGCGGCTGGGTACGTCGCGCAGGAACGGTATCGACAGTGCGTTGGCGCAACGGTCTCGGAGGATGAGTTGTTTCGAGACGCACACGGCGATGTACTGGCCGTGCGTGCGGCCTTGGGTCCGCTCCGGTGGTTTGAGGTTTGTGACAAGGCGCGGAGCTATCTCGCGCAACCCGGGGTGTGGCAAGCCATTGAGCGGGTCGCCGAGGCGGCCTTGCAGCGCGGCGCCCTGTCCGAATCACAACTAGACACCCTCTTGCATTCCGCAGACGTCGATTTTGACCTGCCGACGGGAACGGTTCTGCGGTGACCCGATCGCGTGCGGCGTGCCCCTGAAGCAGGCTGCTGTCGCCTGGGCAGTGGGATGACGGGGGCTCGCAGAGCCCTGCCTGATCCGGATCGGGGCCTACGCCGCGCTGTCCGAGCCGGGCCTTCCCAAAGAAAACGGCCCGCCGGAGCGGACCGCTGGAGAAGTGGGGCGGAATTCGCAGCGGGAACCAGCCCAAGCCCGCGCTCCTTTCCCCTTTAGTTTTTGGGTGACGCCACGGTCATTACCTAATCATAAGGCCCATGCTGCGCCGGCCGTCAATGCAAACCGACCACGGACCGGCTGCAAGCGCAGGGGAAAGCGCCTCAGGGCGCTGAAGGTTGCGACCACGGGACCTGCTGCGGCGGCAGCATGCTCAAGGCGCTGGTCGCCGGCCGGGATGCCGAGGTACGCGCCCGCTTTCCGGGCTAGCGGCCCAGGGCCCCGGCCGCGCTGCTAGGCTGATCCCCGGAACTACGCTGACCCGCCATTGCCATGCCATCCATAACGGAAACGACCACGGTCTTCGTGGAGGGGGACGCCCTCTACGAGGCGATGCACGCGGACCTCGCCGGCGCCACGCGAGACGCGCGTCTGGAGTGTTACATCGTGGCGGATGATGACGTCGGCGGGCCGATGCTCACCGCCTTGGCCGATCTGGCACAGGCCGGCCGGCGGGTCCAGGTTCGTATCGATGCCGTGGGCTCTTGGCGTCTGATTCCACCCGAGCGGGTCCGTGCCCTGATCGCGGCCGGCGTGCAGTGGCACTGGAGCCGGCCGTGGTCGTGGCGCCAGCCGGGTCAATTCCACGTCCGCAATCACCGCAAGCTCCTGGTTATCGACGACGCGGTCGCGTACCTGGGCGGATTCAACCTCGACCGGCGCAATTCCCAGCGGGCGATGGGGGTGGCTCGCTGGCGCGACACCCATGTCCGTCTAACCGGCCCGCGGGTGGCCGAGGCCATCCGGTTGTTCGACGACTACCCCCGGGCACCGCGCGGCCCGGCGCGCACGGCGCGGTCGCCTTTGGCACTGATGTCGAACCGTTCGCGTCGTTGCCGGCATCGCCTGCGCTGCGCGTTCACCGAGGCGTTCGACCAGGCCCGGGAGCGGCTCTGGCTGACCACGCCGTACTTCGCACCGGACCGGCGCAGCCAGCGGGCCTTGTGCAGTGCCGCTCGCCGCGGCGTAGATGTTCGTCTGCTGGTGCCAGGCAAAAGCGATGTTCCGCTCGCGCAATGGGCGGCGCGGGCGGCCTATGCACACATGCTCGACGCGGGGGTGCGCATCTGGGAGTACCAACCACGGGTGCTGCACGCCAAGACCGCCCTGGTCGACCGGGACTGGGCGACGGTCGGCACCGCCAATTTCGACTACCGCAGCTTCTTCCTCAACGACGAGATCAACCTGCTCGGGCAGGCGCCAGCCCTCAACGCGACGTTGGCGGAGCACTTCGTCCTTGATCTGACCGAGTCCCGAGAGGTGCTGAAGGCGGCTTGGACGCAGCGACCTTGGTACGCGCCGGTCCTGGAGCTGATCGGCTGGTGGGCGCGGCGTTGGCTCTAGCAGCCGTCACGCGGCCTCTTCAGCGCTATCCGAAGAACAGCGTGGAAACGACGCACAACTCCGTCTGGACAGACCGCGACCCCTTGTAAGGGTCCCGTATCAACTTCGTGTTTTCTCGCCTGGCGTGCCTTAAAGGCAGTATTAGTCAGCGGCAGTACGTCGGTGCAAAGAGGCGATCAAAGGGCAAGTCACGTGGTCTTGGCTTGAACTGCACGCCGTTACCAGTCGGGACAGCGCTGATTCCATGCGCTTGAGGTCGGCCAACCGCAAGCGAACGTCTTTCAGGCGCGCTGCTGCCAGGTCGGCCGCTTCGTGGCAATGGGTGCCGTCCTCGAGTCTGAGCAGCTGGGCGACCTCGTCCAGATTGAATCCCAGTCGTTGGGCGGACTTCACGAACCTCACGCGGTCCACGTCCGTTGGCCCATAGCGACGGATACCACCGATAGGGCGATCCGGCTCAGGCAGCAGCCCTTTGCGCTGATAGAAACGGATCGTTTCCTCGTTGACCTCGGCGGCCTTGGCAAAGGCTCCAATGGTCAGGGTGTCTGGTGTGTCGGCCATAGCGCTTGACTCCGTACCTGACTACGGAAGTAACGTTAGCGCATCACGCGAAGTCTCGGAAGGAGAATCCCATGGCAGACCTCCGCACCGGTCGCGGCGCGCTGGCCGCCGGCGGCATCGCTGCGCTTCTTGCCTCTACTTGCTGCCTCGGACCGCTGGTGCTGATCACGCTGGGATTCTCCGGTGCCTGGATCGCCAACTTGGCCGTGTTGGAATCCTACCGACCGGTCTTCATTGTCGCAGCGCTCGTGGCGCTTTTCTTCGCATGGCGCCGAATATTCCGGCCTGTGGCCGCCTGCGCGCCGGACGACGCATGCGCCGTGCCGCGGGTGCGGCTGGCCTACAAGGTGATGTTCTGGATCGTCGCTGGCCTGGTGCTGATGGCCCTCGTGTTTCCCTATGCCATGCCCCTGTTCTACTGAAAGGAGATACCCATGAAGAAATTTCTTGCGTTGCTCGTCCTGACGGTCGGTCTGAGTGCGCCGGTCTGGGCTGCCACCCAGACCGTTACGCTGTCGGTGCCCAGCATGACCTGTGCCACCTGTCCGATCACCGTGAAGGTGGCGCTGTCAAAGGTCGAAGGCGTCATCGAGGCCAAGGTGACCTGGGAGCCCAAGGAGGCGGTGGTGACCTACGACGATACCAAGACCACCCCGGCCGCCCTCACCGAGGCCACGGAGAACGCGGGCTATCCCTCTACGGTCAAGCAGTGAGTCCGCGCTGATGACACAGACCATCTTGCTGCACATCGAGGGCATGACCTGCGGGTCGTGCGCCGCGCACGTCAGGCAAGCATTGGAGAGCGTGCCGGGTGTGCGCACGGTCTCGGTGTCCTTCCCAGATCGCCAGGCTGAGATCGAGGTCAATGTCAATTCAAACGTGGACGTTAACTCTCTTTCCGAGGCGGTATCCGGCCTGGGTTACCGGGCGCAGCTTGTCCAGGCGCGCCCCCTGCGGGAGAACACCCTACGTCGGCCGGTGGGGGAACCAGAGCACGCGCAGGGTGCGTCTAAGCTTCACGTCGTGGTCATTGGGAGTGGCGGCGCGGCAATGGGGGCGGCCCTGAAGGCTGTCGAGCAAGGGGCGCGCGTGACGCTGATCGAGCGCAGTGTCCTTGGCGGCACCTGCGTCAATGTCGGCTGCGTGCCGTCCAAGATCATGATTCGCGCGGCCCATATCGCTCACCAGCGACGCACGAGCCCCTTCGATGGCGGCGTTTCCGCCGCCTCGCCGAAGATACAGCGTGAGCGCTTGCTGGCGCAGCAGCAGGGACGCGTCGATGAACTGCGGCTTGCCAAATACGAAGGCATCCTGGCGCGCACCCCCGCCATCACCGTGTTGCGCGGGGAAGCCCGGTTCAAGGACGCGCACACGCTGGCCGTGGCGATCACTGAGAATGACCAGTGCGAGGTGAGTTTTGACCGCTGCCTCATCGCCACCGGGGCCAGCCCGGCGATTCCGCCGATTCCGGGTTTGAAGGACACGCCTTTCTGGACATCGACCGACGCGCTGGCCACAGACATGATCCCCGAACGATTGGCGGTGATCGGTTCGTCGGTGGTGGCGGTTGAACTCGCGCAGGCTTTTGCCCGACTGGGCAGTCAGGTGACTATCCTGGCGCGCAGCAAGCTGTTCTTCCGCGAAGACCCCGCCATCAGCGAAGCTGTCTCGGCTGCATTCCTCGACGAAGGCATTGAGGTGCTGGAGCATACGCAAGCCAGCCGGGTCACCCATCTGGATGGAGAGTTCCTGCTGACTACCGTACGCGGCGAGCTGCGCGTTGACCGGCTGCTGGCCGCAACGGGGCGCACTCCCAACACCCGTACGCTCAACCTTGATGCGGCCAATGTGGCCGTCAATGCGCAAGGCGCCATCGTCATCGACAAGGGGATGCGCACCAGCGAACCGCACATCTATGCCGCCGGCGACTGTACCGACCAGCCACAGTTCGTGTATGTCGCAGCGGCGGCCGGCACCCGCGCTGCCATCAACATGACCGGTGGCGATGTGGCGCTGGACCTGACGGCGATGCCGGCGGTGGTGTTCACCGACCCGCAGGTCGCTACCGTGGGCTACAGCGAAGCTCAGGCGCACCACGACGGCATCGAGACCACCAGCCGCACGTTGACGCTCGACAACGTGCCGCGGGCGCTGGCTAATTTCGACACCCGCGGATTCATCAAGCTGGTCGCCGAGGCTCATTCCGGCCGCCTGATCGGCGTACAGGCCGTAGCTCCTGAGGCGGGTGAGCTGATTCAAACAGCGGCGATCGCCATCCGGGCACGAATGACGGTGCACGAGTTGGCCGACCAGCTGTTCCCGTACCTCACCATGGTCGAGGGACTGAAGCTCGCGGCACAGACCTTTACGAAGGATGTGACGCAACTGTCGTGTTGCGCGGGATAGCGACGTGATGAGCGTTCAAAGCCAAAACCGCGCTGTCATCGCTGAGGCAACCGCCTAAGTTGGGGCGACCACGTATCAGGGCGGGTAAACACACCCACATACTCAGGTTCCATGCATGAGCGACCTAGATTCTGGCATCTGGTGTTCGTCTCTGGAATCGACTGCAACGGCAGCCCCTGATCTGGAATGTCAGACCAAACTCCGCCTCCTTTGGTCCCGGGACAGATACCGGACGGCGTCGGAAGGTTCTGTCCCCACGCCATTAGCTCCCGAGCACCCCGCCGTCCGACGTCTCCGCCCAGCGGGCACAGGGTGGCAATTGCTCGGGCTCGTGAACCTGCAGCAAAAACGCCGGCGGCAACTCGCGGTCCGGATCCAGCGCCGCGCGATAGGCCTGGATGACGTAGGGGACCAAGGGAGCGCGCCGCGTCAACGCCAACCCCACCGTACCTTCGAAGTACTCCAGGCGAATCATCTGGCTCTGCGCAGCCGTGAGCGCTTGATGCGGTCGCAAGCGCAGGGTGGCCGGCGTGTTCCACTCCACGTCCTCCGCGCCGGTAGCCGGGGCGCTGACCGGTACCGCCGTCGCGCTGCGCACTCGCCCCAGATTGAAATCCCGGAAGGCCTGAGCCCGCTCGCAATAGGCCCGGACGTGCCAGCGCACCCCGGCCTGGATCAGGGCATGGGGAAAGATGCGCCGACGCGTGCCCTCAGGATGGCGCAGCGACTGATACTCGATGTCCACGCCTTGGCCGGTGCGAATCGCCGCATGCACGACGGGGAAAATTCGAAGTGACGTGTGCGTGGCATCTTCGAGCACCGATTCCGACGGGACGCCCGTTTGCAGGCCGCCTTCGCTGCCGGCGGCGCCAACCAGCTGCTGGTACTCCCGAAACGATCCTTCGGTGAGAACCGGTTTGACCCAGTCGGTCGCGCGATACCCCCGCTCCCCCGGAACCGGGTGGCAGTTATGCTCGGCCTGCTCGCGGTACGCGGTCAGGTCCCGACTGGCCTGGACCGCGTGCACTGGGAAAAATTCTCGCAGGCGGCTGTTGGTGACTCGACCCTCCCAAAGCAGCAGGGTTTCGATCGCTTTGAGGCGGTCCAGAGGGGCTTGGCGGCGCGGCATGGGGAAGGGGAGGCCCGCGGAAAGGTGGGAAAAACATAACATGGCGTTTAACTAAACACCATGTTATGTTTAACTTCATGTTACGTTTGTGATGCCCGTGACTGATCCCAACGCCAACACGCTGTTCGACCGCCTGCCCCGGACCGTGTTCCGGCCCTTGGCGGCCGCCAACAACACACGCTACTGGGATCTGCTCGGTCGCCTGGTCGACGAGTTCTGGGGCGACGGGGCGCGTACGCCCGGTGAAGACGTTCCCAAAAGCGAGTTGATTGCGGCTCTGGAGTCGTACCTGGTCGTAAGCGACCCCTGGGAAGCCGAGGACGGCGCGGCGCCCGATACCCCAGCCAACATCCGGGCCCATGGCATCTACAGCGTGTTTCGGGACAGCGGCTGGTTGAGCCAGCGCAAACGCGGCGTACGCGACATGGCCACCATTCGCCCGGTGCTGGCCCAGTTTCATACGCTGCTGCGTGAATTCGGAACCAAAGAGCCTGAGTTCCTCGGTAGCGAGGTCCGCTCCGTATTCCTCAACCTCCAGGAGGCCGCGGGCGGGAAGGGGGACGCCTACGCCAAGGCGGCGCGTGAAGCCAAGCACTGCATGACGCATCTGGCGAGCACGGGCGTGGCGGTGTACGACCTGATGGCGTCGCTGCAATCGGTGGCCAGCACCCGGGAATTCGTGGCGGGCTATTTCGATGACTTCATCCGTCGGCATTTCATCGGTGACTACCACGAGCTCCGAACAAAGGCGCACCCCCTGCAGCATCGGACCGCCATCGTCACTTTGACGCTCCAGATTCAACACGACCCGGAGCGGCGGAAGGCCATCGTCGCTTGGTACCAACACAACACCGCCGGGGGCGACGCGGATCGGGCCGAAGCCTATTTCGAGCGCGACACCCGCCGTTTGATGCGCCTGGAAAGCGTGGAGGACGAACTTCGCCGACTGGATGACGAGATTCGCGCCGCCAACCAGCGGGCTTTGGCGTATCTGGATTACCGCCTTCGTGCTCCCAGGCATTTTGACAAACTGATCGCCCGGGCGATTGCCGGCGTGGCGTCGCTGCGCGACGGCGATCGCGCCTTGCCGGCCGGGACCGCGGGCGAGCTGGCGGGCGAGGGTTGGCTGGGCAAGGCTCGGCAGGTCACCCGCGAGCCCGACGCCACCCGGGTGCAAACGCGGGTCCCCACGCTCGAGGAACTGGCCCTGCAGTCATTGCGCAAACGCATGGCGGACGCTCGCTTGGTGCGCCCCGACAAGCTGGCGGCCTACGTCGCGAGACACCTACAGCGGGCCACCCCCGTGTTCTCTGACCAGTTGCAGATTGAGACCGTCAGCGACTTGTGTTGCTACCAGCGCTTGCTGCTGATCGCCTCGCGCAACGAGGCCCCGCTCGCGGCGGCGCGCCAAGATCCGTTCGTACAGATGTTGCCGGCGGTCCGCATCCAGTTCGTCGACGGCCCGCGCACCCTCAACCCCTACGTGGAACACCGGCGTTTTGTCATCCAACGGGAGAAAGCCGCATGACCGCCTCATGGGAGCGGCTGGCCGAGGCCACCGACGGACGTTACACCGGCGCCGATTTCGAGCGGGCGGCCTACCAATTGCTGGTCGAACAGGTGGTCTACGCCGCGGATCGCGGCAGCGCGACCCCGTATCACCTGCTGGTGACCTACGCCGCCGCGTTTAAGGACGTGCTCGACCGACTCGGCGTCACGATGCAGCACAATCACCATCACAACTACGTGGTCGCGCTGGCGCGGCACCGGGTGGGCCCACGCATGCGCCTGTCAGAGACGCGCCTGGCACTGGTGCTTCGTCGACTCTACGACGATGCCATCCACCGGGCGGACGTGACCGACGGGGAGGCCCTGGTCGGGTTGGAGGATCTGGAGCGCGCCTACGGTGAATTGCTCGGTCGTCCCTTTCCGTCCAAAGGCGAATTGGACGACCTGTTGCAGGCCCTGCGTCGCTACGGCATCGCGAAGATCGAGGGTGCGGAGGACCCGCTGCAGCCCTACCACGTGGTGATTCGCGCCGGCATCGTCGATGTCCTGGGCGAGTCCGCGCTGCTACAGCTGGCGGCGCACGGCGTTGATCCCGAGGAGGGCAGCGATGAAGCTGCTTGAGTCGGTGACGTTGGTGCAGTTCTTCCTGTACGAGCGGCAGGATCTGACCATGGGTCGCAATACGGCCTTCCTGGGCCCCAACGGCACCGGCAAGACCGCGTTGCTCGACGCCATTCAGGCAGTGATGCTGGCGGCGGATGCGCACCGGACCCATTTCAACGCGCAGGCGGACGGCAAGAAGCGGGCGCGGACGCTGCGCGACTACTGCCTGGGGGTCTTTGACCAGTCCGAGGAAGGCCGGTGCCGCGATGTGGCCAACACGTACGTGGCCTTGGGCTTTCGCGACGAGACGTCAGGCCAGGTCGTCACCGCGGGCATCGCGCTGTCGGCGAGCGCGCACAGTCCGGAAGTCATCGTCCAGGGGCTGTTCATCCTCCCCGGCGTGGCCGTCGACAGCGCCTCGTTCCTGGAGCAGGGGAGCGGTGGCTCGCAGGTATTGCCTTGGAAACGATTCCAGGCACAGGCGGCCGATGCGTGCCGACAGGCAGGCTCGATCGGCACCGCCGTGTTCACCACGAACCGGGAAGACTTCACCCGGCGCTTGCTGGTCGAACACCTGGCGGCGCCTGGCGATCGCCCGAACCCGCAGGCGTTCCGAAATGCCTTCCAGCGCTCGCTGCAGCTCAAGGGCATGGACGATCTGAGCGTGGCGCTGCGCGACCACCTGATCGAGGCACGGCCCACGAATGTGCGCGAGTTCCGGCTCAGGCTCGACCAGTTCCGCCAGGTGCGCGACGTGGTGCGACTCACCAAGGAGAAGATTGACCAGGCCAGCGTGGTCTGCGGCAAGTACGAGGTGGTGCGCCGGGAACGGATTGCGGAAGCGAACTATGCGTGCCTGCGGGCCGTGTACGACAGCGAGCGGCTGGGCGAGTCGATGGCGGAGGCGAGCGATACCGTCACCACGCTGGCCGGCGAACTCGATCGCGCCCAAACCGAGCACCGCCGAGCGCAGGCTGCTTTTGAGGCGGCCGACGCGGCGAAGGAGCGGGCGATTGCAACGCTTAACCAGGATCCTGACTACGCCCGCCAGGCCGGCAGCGCGCAGCACCTGGGTGACCGCCAGAAGGACCTGGCGCAGCAGCAGCGAGCGCTGCGCGCCAGTGTCCAGGCGATGACGGCGGCGGTGCGCACGGCCGGCGGGTTGCCGGTGCTTCTCGAGAGGCGAGGCCTGTTCGAGGCCGCGCTCACACAGTTGGCTGACCTGGACAGCAGGTTGGCGCCGGACGCCGGCACGGCCCCGGACGCCGTGAGCGTGGCCAGCGCCCTGCGGCAGGTCGAGCTGGCGTACCAGGCCGTCCGGCGTGCCTTGGCCGCGGCCGAGGCCGAATACAAGGAGGCCGAGGCCCGGCGCAAAGACGCGGCCTTGGCCCTGGAGCGCTCAAACCGGGGCTTGGCTGAGCTCAACCCTGAGGTCGCTCGCCTCCAGCGCGAGCTCACCGAGGCGGGAATTGACTGCACCCCGGTTTGCGATCTGGTGCGGATCTCGGCGCCGGCGTGGCAGCCGGTGATCGAGGCGTATCTGGGGCCGCACGTACAGGCGCTGCTGGTGCCCCGGGGGAAGGAAATCGCCGCCGTACGGGCCTATGAGGGCCTGCGCGGCACCCAAGCGGTGTATGGCGTCAAGCTGGCCCTGCCGTCGCGCCTGCGGCCTTACCGGGCCCTGGCGGGAGGTCAGCCCGCCGCCCTTCTGCTCGATGGCGAGAATGCGGATGCGGTGACCTACCTGCGCGGCGAGCTCGGGTCGGTGATGTGCGTGGAGTCCCTCCCGGACCTGGTGGCAGGTCAGAAGGGATTCACCCGCACCGGCATGATCGCGACCGGCAGCGGCGTGGAGCGCCGGCGGCTGGCCAGTGCCGAGCATCTTCGGATCGGGCGAACCGACTCGCACGCGCAGCGGCGCAAGGCACAGGCCGAACTCGAGGAGAGCACGCGCCTGGCCACTGCCCGCAAGGCCGAGGAGCAGGCCCTGCAGGGTGCCCTGCTGCAACTCACGCCGTTCGGCAACCTCCAAGTTACGCAGCACGATATCGAACAGCGGCTGGCCGAGATCGCCGCCGGGCAGGCCGTGGTTCAGGACTTGACCGAGCGCCTCGCCACCACCGCCACGCCGGGAACCCGGTCTTTGCAGGACGCCGTCACCGCGGCGCGCCTGGCCGCCGTCGAGGCCAAGCGCCAGGAAAGCCAGGGGCTCGAACGGGTGACCACCCTCAAACAGCGACTGGAGACGTCGCAGCGGACCGTCAACGAGCTAGCCGGGCAGCTCGCGCTGGCCGCCGGCACCGAGCGCACGGCCCGGCAGGATGCGCTGTACGACGCGCAGGAGGTAGATCGCCATCGGGCGCGCCTGGACGAGCGCCACCCGGTCATGGACGCCCGGATGCAGGCCTGCGAGGCGGCCATCCAGCGGGCGCGCTCGAGCGCCGCCAGCGCGGATCGAGAGGCCTGGTCTTTGCTGGCGGCCTATGTGGCCCAATACCACCTGGCCGCCGAGGGCCTGGACGGCCAGTGGATTCCGGCCCAGCGCTTTATCCAGCGCGAGCGCCAGCGGCTGGAGGAGACCGAACTGGCTGCGCGGCTGGAGGAATCCGAGGAGGCTTACCAGCGGGCCCTGGAGATCTTCCGGACCGACGTCGCACAAGCACTGCTGTCGGGTTTCGACCGCGTGGACGAGCAAATGCGCGGTCTGAACCTGGTGCTGAAGAACGCACCGCCGTTCTCCAACAACGAGCGCTATCAGTTCCGCTCCCGGGTAGTCGACCTGCACCGCCCCTTGTACGACTTCCTGCAGCGGGTCCGGGAGGTCGGAGGCGACAACGGACTGTTTGGCGAGGCCGGCCAGGTGCCGGAGGCGTTTAGGGAGCTGATGGAGGGCGACGCCAGCTCGGTATTGCTGCAGGACGGCAGTCCGTTGGCCGACTACCGGCGCTTTTTCAGCTTTGATGTCGAGATCAGTCGCGAGGGCAAAGTCATTGGCCTGCTGAGCAAGCGTTTCGGCCCCGGGTCCGGTGGCGAGCATCGCACGCCCTTGTACGTGATCTTCGGCGCGGCACTGGCGGCGGCGTATGGCAAGGTACAGGGGCACAACGGCGGCGGCGGGATCATGCTGCTCGACGAGGCGTTCGACAAGATGGATACGCAGAATGTCCGTGCGGCCGCGCAGTACCTCAACTCCCTCGGCCTGCAGCTGATCATGGCCGGCCCCGAGACCGACCAGCCGAAACTCTCGTCGTTCCTGAACGTCTACTACGACATGGGCCGTTACGGTGGAAAGACGATCCAGATGGACTGCACGGTGCTGACCGACGCCACGCGCGAGCTGCTGGCCAGCGACAACCCGATGTACCACCCGGAGTTGGTCGAACAGGAGATGGCAAGGCTGGCCAGGGAGCGAGGCGATGGATCTGAGCCAAGCGACGCTTGAGCAATTGCTGGCGCGCGGCGAGAGGGCACTGCACGCGGCGAGCACGCGGACAATTCGGGCCTCGTTCAAGGACACCCAAAGTCCGTACTGGGCGCTCACGCTGGATGACCGGGTCCTCCTGCATGAGCGCATGCGCGCGGCCGAGACGGCTGGGGCGGTGCGCCTGGAGTGGTCGAAACTGGGCGGCGACGAACGCCCCCTCGATGGCGTGGTATTGGTCAGCCTGCGGCACCTGGCCGCGCACCTGGGCCGTCCCACCGTCGCCGATCAGGTGGACACTGCCGAACGTGTGTTGGCCCCCTGGGCGGCGTCGGAACTGCCGATCCCGACCCTGCTGGCCACCTGGCGGGCCCTGCGCACGGTGCGCGGAATGGGGCCTGACGCCGCGCCGGACTTCGCGGACGCCGCGCGGCTGGTCTGCCACCTTCGCGGGCAGCCGGCGGAGGACCGCGTCCTGCGGCAGGTCAGCGTCGAGCTGTTCGCGCACAGCAAGCGGATCGAGGCGTTGCAGCGGCACGTCGACGTGCTGACCGCCGAGGACGTGCAGGCCCCCGCGCGCCACGCCGAAGAAGTCTTCGCACGCATCGGTTTGCGCAAAGAGCCACAACCGTTCCTCGTCTCAGGGCACGGCAAGATCCTGCTCCCAGGCGAGGCGTGCCGGATCGTGCGGCCCTATGTGGGCGTCTCACCGTCGGCGGTTATCGGCTACGCCGGCGCGCCCGCGTGGATCCTCACCATCGAGAACCTGACCACCTTCCACGTCGCGGCAATGGCGCTTGGGGCCCGCACCGACGGACTCATCCTCTACACCGGCGGCATGCCATCGCCGGCGTGGTGCCGCGCCTATGCCCGGATCCGAGCGGCCTTGCCGCCGCGGGCCACGGCCTATCACTGGGGCGACATCGATGAAGGCGGGTTCCGGATCGCCTTGGTCATACAGCAGGCGGACCCGGCAACTGCGGGACTGCACCCGTGGTTGATGGACCCCATCGCGTGCGGTGGAAGACGGGTCGAGGTCTCGCCGGCCGCGTGCGCGGCCATGTCTCGAAACGCGCTGCGATTAGGTTGGAACGCCGTTGCCAACGGAATTCGCGATGCGGGTACCCGGGCAGGGTGCGAGCAGGAGAGCATTCCGGTTCGCCTTCCCGGCCTGGGCCCCGCCGGCTAGTGTCAGAACGCTAACCCTTCCGGAGCCTGCGTGGCCTGCGCCCGCGGGCTGTGGGTCGGCGTCGCAATCCCTGCCTGACCCATGCATCGGCTAGAACGCGAATCGCGCACTGAGATAGTAGCTGCGCGGCGCGCCGGGCGTAATGTTGCTATCGCTGTGCGCGGACGGGAAGTAGGTCTTGTCGAAGAGGTTCTCGACATTCAGCTGCAGGTCGACATTCTCGTTGACGGCGTAGTACACGGCGCCGTCGAAGCGACTGTAGCTCCGCAGCGTCACCTGGTTGCTGGTCGAAGCAAAGGACCGGCTTCGGTAAATTGCACCCAACCCGAGCCCCCAGCGTTCCGAGAGTTCGAAGCGGTTCCAGAGCCCGGCCATGTGCTTGGGGGACTGGGCCAGCTCCGTACCCTCCGGCGTGACACTCGTGGGGCCGGTGCGGATATCGCGCGTGATCACCGCATCCTGATAGGTGTAGCTGGCCACCACCTGCCAGGTCGGCGTGATTTCACCACTGAGCGAGAGCTCCAGTCCCTCGGTTCGCTGGCTGTCGCCCTCGAACAGGATCATCTGGGTCGGGTCGATCGGATCGACCACCGCCACATTGCTGCGGCCGAGCCGGAAGGCGGCCGCCGTCGCGCTCAAGCGCGGCGTGATGTCCCACTTCGCGCCGATCTCGTAGTTCTTGAACTCTTCGGGATCCAGGGCTTGCGTACCCGGCGTCAGCGATGCCAGCTGCTCGCCCGAGCGGGGCAAGTACGTGACTCCGTAGCTGGCATAGAACGAGAGCTGGTCGGCCGGCTGATAGACCAATCCGACCCGGGGCGAGAACAAATCGTCGGACGAGGATAGGTCGCGATTGGCCGGCGACACCCCGTTGCGCTGGTCGGTGAAGTCCACATTAAACCGATCCCACCGAACACCCAGGACCGCTTCCCACTCTGGCGAAAGGGTGATCTGGTCCTGGGCGTAGAGCGCGGCGAATCGGGTGACACCGGCGTTTCGGGCATCACCGCTGCCGCCGGCGCTGTTGTTCGCATAGTCCACCGACAGCCGCACGTTCGGATCCGACAACGCCACCAGACAAGTGCTGGCCGAGCTCCCGGGCAGGCAGACGGACTGACCCGGCGCGAAGCGGCCGCTGCGACGCTCGTTGCTCGTTTCCTGACGACCGATTTCGGCGCCAATCAGGAAGCGGTGTTCGACGGCGCCGGTGGCCAGGTCAAACGTCAGGTCCGTCTGGTTGAATGCATTCTCGCGTCGGGTGTCGTTGTTGTACGCCGAGAGCGCCACGGTGGTGCCGGCCGCATTGACGTTGCCGGGGAACACGTTCTGATAGAACTTGTCGTAGTCCGCATAGCGGAACCGGTTGCGCAGGAACGCCCCGCCGAAGTCGTGTTCGATCAGCGCGGTAAACGCGTTGACGTCCACCGATGCCGGACTGCCCTGGGGATCGCCAAAGAACGTCTCCCGGTCCGTGCTGACCGGATAGCGCGTGCCGTCGAACGCTTGGGCGGCGGACAGGCTGGGGATGCCGCGATCTGCCGTGCGCTCATCGCGGAAAACCTCGTAGCCCAGCGTGACCACCGTGGTGTCGGTCGGCCTCAGCGATAGCGTGGGGTTCAGCCCCTTGCGGCGCAGTTCGAACCCGTCGCGAAAGCCGTCGGAATCCTCATAAACACCGGAGACACGGAAGGCCGCACGGTCATTGAGCGGCTGGTTGAGGTCGGCCGTCAGGCGGCGCTTGTTCCACGAACCGATCTGCAGGCCAATCTCGCGGGCGGGGTCCGCGCCCGGCACTTTGGTGACGCGGTTGAGCAGGCCGCCGGGGCTGCCGCGACCGAAGATCATCGCATTGGGGCCCTTGAAGGCTTCAATGCGCTCGATGTTGTACGTATCGCGGTAGTACTGCGTGTCATCGCGCAATCCATCCACGAACAGATCCGCCGTCGAGCTGTTGCCACGAAACACCAGGCCGTCGCGATTGCCTTCGCCCTGGGTGACGCTGATCCCCGGGACATAGCGCACCGCATCGGCCATCCCCTGAATGCCCAAGTCCCGGATGAGGTCTTGGGTGATGACGGTCACCGCCTGGGGCACGTCGAGCAGGTCGGTGTCGGTCCGGGTCGCGGTCAAGGTGGTCTTCTGGACGTACCGGTAATCAACCTTGCCGGTCACCTCGATGGTGGCGAGCTGGGTGGTCGGCTGTGCACCCGATGCGGTTGCGTCGGCGTCAGGGGCGGCGGCGGCAGCCAGCGTTGGGGACAGGATCAGGGCCAGGGCAGCGGCCAGCGGGGCAGGGCGGAGGGCAGATCGGGACGTCATGGCGAAAGGTTCTGGTGTGCGGCACGGGCCGCGGCGGCGCCACTTTAATGCGAATAGGTCGCATTTACAACACGAACGCCGACCCTTGGGCCACCGGGTCCGCCGGCACCGGCCCCCGGGCGGGGGCGGGGGGGGGGGCGGCCCCCCCCCCCCC